>NZ_PZKN01000021.1 GCF_003046795.1 Desulfonatronum sp. SC1
GGCAAGGGCGGCTTGGTCCTTGAAACGGGCATGGGGGGGGCGTTATGATTCTGGCTTAGGTGAAGAGAGATTCATTCAATCTGTTGCCAGTGGGAAAACGCTAAGTCTGGCTTGAGGTGGGAAATGCGGTGGGAAAGCAAAATCAGACAACAAAAAAGGGGTCACGATTTTCATCGTAACCCCTTGAATTTGCTGGTAGCGGGGGGAGGATTTGAACCTCCGGCCTTCGGGTTATGAGCCCGACGAGCTGCCATACTGCTCCACCCCGCGCCAAAGAAAATGATATTTACTGATGCTCCGGACGAATGTCAATCGGTTTATGTTTTTTTAAGAAAAAAATCCGTTCGCGTGGGTTTGGCCCAGAGTTTTCCTTTGGGCCACCTTGACTTCCGGGGCGGCATACTTCAGATATTTTTGTTGGTTGCGAACCCATTTTTCTCATCACGTTTTTCGTCCACTAAAGGCATCCCATGACCGATTACAAGAAAACCCTGAACTTGCCCCAAACGTCCTTTCCCATGCGGGCCAACCTGAGTCAGAATGAACCCAAGATGCTGGCTTTCTGGGAAAAAATTAACGCCTACAATGCCATGATCGCCCCCAATGCCGGGGCGCAAACCTACGTTCTTCATGACGGCCCGCCGTATGCCAACGGTCATATTCACCTGGGCACGGCCCTGAACAAAGTGCTCAAGGACATCATTGTCAAGTCCCGGAACATGCAGGGGCTGCGTGCCGAGTACGTGCCCGGTTGGGACTGTCACGGGCTGCCCATTGAACTCAAGGTGGAGCAGGAGTTCAAGCTGAAGCAGAAGTCCGTTTCCACCCTGGAAATCCGGGCCCGGTGCCGGGAGTACGCTACCAAGTATCTGGACATTCAGCGCGAGGAGTTCAAGCGTTTGGGTGTGCTGGGCGTCTGGGACGACCCGTATCTGACCATGAAGCCCGCTTATGAGGCGGCCACGGCCAGGGAGTTGGCCAAGTTCATGGCCAAGGGAGCGGTGGTCCGGAACAAGAAGCCGGTGCACTGGTGTTGCTCCTGTGAAACGGCCCTGGCCGAGGCCGAAGTGGAGTACGGGGAGCATGGTTCCCCATCCATTTACGTGGCCTTTCCGGTGAACGACCCCAGGCTGGCCGAAGTGTTTCCGGGGCAGGGCGAGGCTGTGACGTCCATCGTGATCTGGACCACCACCCCCTGGACCATTCCGGACAACATGGCCGTGGCCGTGCATCCGGAGTTTGCATATGCCCTGGTTCAGGTCAAAATGGCTGAGGGAGATGCGCGGTTCATCCTGGCCGAGGAATTGGTTCCCAGGTTGAAGGAAGTCTTCGGTTGGGACGAGGTTCAGGTGCTGGCCAGTGTGCTCGGGCAACGCCTGGAGGGACTGCAGGCCGCGCATCCGTTTTACGATCGTCCTTCTCCGGTGGTTCTGGCTAATTATGTGACCTTGGAGGCCGGTACCGGCTGCGTGCATACGGCCCCCGGGCATGGCCGGGACGACTATGAAACCGGATTGCGCTACGGTCTGGAGACCCTTTCTCCTCTGGACGACCGAGGTTGTTTCTATCCTCAGACCGAGTTGGTGGGCGGACTGAACGTCTTCAAGGCCAATCCCAAGGTGATCGAGATCCTGGAGCAAAACGGCAGATTGCTGGCCCAGGAGAAAATCTCCCACTCCTACCCGCATTGCTGGCGCTGCCGCAAGCCGGTGATTTTCCGGGCCACCATGCAGTGGTTCATCTCCATGCAGGCCGATGATCTGCGCGGCAAGGCCCTGCATGAAATCGACGAGAAGGTACGCTGGATTCCAGCCTGGGGCCGGGAGCGGATCCACAACATGATCGCGAACCGTCCGGACTGGTGCATCTCCCGGCAGCGCAACTGGGGCGTGCCCATCGTGGCCCTGATCTGCAAGGAGTGCGGCCATACCTATACGGACCCGGACTGGGTCGTTTCCGTGGTGGACCGGTTCGCGGGGCATGAACGGGGAGCGGACTACTGGTTCGAGGCCGTCCTGGACGAGGTGGTTCCAGCTGGTCTGGTCTGCCCGGACTGCGCTTCAACCTCCTGGGAAAAGGAGGACGACATCCTGGACGTCTGGTTCGATTCCGGAACGAGTTTCGCAGCTGTTTTGGAACAGCGCACGGAATGCACGTTCCCGGCGGACCTGTATCTGGAAGGATCGGACCAGCATCGCGGCTGGTTCCACAGCTCGCTTCTGGCCTCCGTGGGCACACGGGGCGTGGCGCCCTACAAAGCGGTTTTGACGCATGGCTACGTGGTAGACGCCAATGGCCGCAAAATGTCAAAATCCGTGGGCAACGTCATCGCTCCCCAGGAGATAATCAAGCAGTACGGCGCGGAAATTCTGCGGCTCTGGGTGGCCTCCGAGGACTATCAGGACGACGTGCGCATTTCCACGGAAACCTTGAACCGTCTGGTGGACGCCTACCGCCGCATCCGCAACACCTGCCGGTTCCTGCTGGGCAACCTTTCCGACTTCCGGCCCGCGGAGCACGCCGTGGACGTGGACCGGCTCCTACCCCTGGATCGGTTCGCCCTGGATCTGTTCACCCGGCGGCATGCCAAAATCGCCGAGGCCTACGAACGGTACGAGTTTCACAAGGTGTTCCATACTTTGCACAATATGTGCGTCACGGATCTGAGCGCCTTTTACCTGGATATCGTCAAGGATCGCCTGTATGTCTCGGCCCCTGACGGCTTGGCCAGGCGTTCGGCCCAGACCGTGCTCTGGCGGACCCTGGAGATGCTGCTCACGGATATGGCTCCGGTTCTGAGTTTTACCGCGGAGGAGGTGTATCAACACCTGCCCGAGGACGTCCGCGGGGCGTCTCCCAGCGTCTTCGGCCTGCGTTTTCAAGACCCGGATATGTCGGCTACATCGGGTGCGCCCGATGAGTCTATGGCCGAAGAGGCTCGCCAAGCCTGGGAAACCGTTATCCGGGCCCGGGCCGAGACCACCAAGGCCATCGAGCCGGTACGTAAGTCCGGTGTCGTGGGGCATTCCCTGGATACGGAGGTGACCCTGTACGTCCATGACGACCTGCTGGACGTGCTCCGGCCCATGGCCCCGATGCTCAGGGAAGTCTTCATCGTCTCCAAGGTGGAGGTCCGTCCGGAAAGCGAAGCGACGGAAAGTCGGACATCGGGCGGCGATGCTCCCGATCTTTTCGTCAGCGAGGAGGTCGACGGGCTGCGCATCGCAGTGGCTCCGGCTCCAGGGACGAAATGCCCTCGTTGCTGGGTCTACAGCGAGGAACTTGCCGCGGATGACGCGGAGACCGGTGAGGGCGTTTGTCCGCGCTGCCGGGAAGCCCTGGAGGGTTGGTAATGGCGCCCCGGTATCGTCTTGTTTTGACCCTGGCCCTGGTGGTGCTGGTCCTGGACCAGGTTACCAAGCTCTGGGTGGCGTCCTCGTTGCCTTTGTGGACGTCCAAGACCGTGATTCCCGGCTTTTTCAATCTGGTGCACGTCCTGAACAAGGGTGCGGCCTTCGGCTTCCTGAGCGATCTGGACGCCTCGTGGCGGCCGTATTTCTTTCTGGGCGTGACCGCCCTGGCCGTGGTCCTGATCCTGCACCTGCTCCGCACCGTGCCCAGGGAGGATACCGTTTTGTTCACGGCTCTGGGCCTGATTCTGGGCGGAGCCCTGGGCAATCTGATCGACCGGATCCGCCTGGGCGAGGTGGTCGACTTTCTGGACTTCTACATCGGCCAGTACCATTGGCCGGCGTTCAACGTGGCGGATATCGCCATCAGCATTGGCTCGGTCCTGCTCCTGGTTTCGGTTTACCGCACCCGGCGTTACGGCTTGACTTCCAAGGACGACGACTGATCTGAAAAATTAAGGAATCGATCATGTTTGACCTGCCGACATCGCAACTTGTCTTGATCCTGGGGCTTTTGACCTTACCCATTCTGCCCAACCTATGGGCCATCTGGCATTCCTTTCACTCGGAATTTGCCACGCCCCAGGAAAAAATGGTTTGGATCGCGGCCAGCGTGTTCCTGCCCGTTCTGGGCGGACTGGCTTATTTGATCTGGGGCCGTAAACGAGCCCGGAGGGAACAATGAAATACCGTTTGATTATCTTACTGATCAGCCTGCTCATGGCCTCCTGTATGGCGTCCAGGAGCGAGATGGACACCCTGTCCGCCCGGGTCTGGGACCAGGAGCAGCAGCAGCGCCGGTTGCAGGGCCAGTTGGCCGCCCTGGATCAGGAACTGACCAGGTTGCTGACGGAAATGGAAGGGGTGAGCACCCCAATGCGCGCCACCCAGGCCAACCTGTGGGCAGAGGTCGAAGCCCTGCGCATCCAGACCGCCACCATGCAGGGCCAGATGGAAGAGTTGCAGCGCATGCTCCAGGGGGATCGCCCTGGTGAAGGCGGCGGACATATCGCGGATTTGGGCCGTCAGGTGGCCTACCTGGACCGTTCCGTGACCATGATCGCCAGCCAGTTGGCGCTGGATTTGGGACCGCGGCCGGACGCCCCGGTCGCTGGGCGGCCGGACTTGCCGGGTTTGCCGGATGGGCCGGATCAACTGGTCATGGTCGATCCGGACGCTTTGATGCCGGGCCGCCCGCAACCGCTGATGGTCCCGTCCACCGCGGACGATCCGGCCCAAGCCTTGTACGATTTGGCCCTGCAGGCCTTCCACGACCGCAACTACGTCCAGGCCCAGCGGATGTGGCAGGAATTCGCCACGACTTTTCCCCAGCATCCTCTGCTGTCCAACGCCTTGTTCTGGCAGGGTGAAAGCTTTTTCCAGATGGAAGATTACGGCCAAGCCGTACTGGCCTACCAGGACGTGATCAGCAAACATCCCCAGAGCAATAAGTACGCGGCGTCCATGCTCAAGCAAGGGGCGTCCTTTTTCCGTCTAGGCAAGGATAGAGCCGGGGTGCTGGTCTTGGAAGATCTGGTCAATCGGTTTCCGGATCAGCCCGAGGCCGCCCGGGCCAAAACTCTACTGGATGAGCAGCGTGGGCGATAGGGCTGGTTTGAGGGCTGAGGGCTGAAACCTGAGACCTGAAGGGGCGAAAGGTGAAAGGCTGAAAACTTGAAACCTGAAATCTGAAGGCGCAGACACTCCTCGCGGCGTGCCAAGCTGTAGGAGAGTCTTCTGCTGGGGTGTGAATCCGTGAACCGCTGAGCCGTGAACCTTCAACCATAAAAAATTATGTCTGAAACTAAGGAAATCATCTACCTGACCTTTCCCCCCGACGTCTCCAACCAGCCCGTGGTCTGCAATCTGGCCCGGGTTTACGATTTGAGCTTCAATATTCTCAGGGCCCGCATTTCTCCGAAGCAGGAAGGGCAGATGACTCTGGAGATCATCGGGGATCGAAAGAAGTGCCGCGAAGGGCTGCGGTATCTCAAGGAGCAGGGGGTGGGCATCACTCCGGTGGCCCAGAAAATTCGTCGCGTCGAGGATTCCTGCGTCCACTGCGGACTGTGTACGGCGCTGTGCCCGACCAAGGCCCTGCGCGTGGACCTGAACAGCCGGGAAGTCCTGTTTTTGCGTGAGAAATGCTCGGCCTGCGGCCTGTGCACCAGTCTGTGTCCGGTGCAGGCCATGGTCTTGGAAACCGAGAACGGGATTTGGGAGGCGATCACGGAGGGAGCATGAGCGAGCAAAAACGGACATATTCCAGAGTGGAGACCTTTTTTCCCGGGCGGCTGCGGATTCTAACTCCAGGAGAGGAAAACGCCGCCTACCAGGGGTGTTTCGGCTGCGACGCGGCCCAGAGCGCGGCGTTGCGGCCCAAGGGCGCGAACATGCCGGACGCCCTGCTGGACTTTCTGGAAACCGTCAACTCCAAGCTGGACATGCTGCTCAGTCTGGCCAATCGGGAGCACCTGGAAAGCACATTCCCAGTGGGCGTGAACATTGTGGAAATCAGCGGAGCGGGGCTGATTTTCACCGCGGACCGGGAGTTTGCCCTGGACGACAGGTTGGAACTGGTGCTCTTTCTGAGCCAGTTTCCGTTACAGACGGCCGGAGCCATGGGCCGGATCCACCGCCGTGACGACCGGGCCGGAAAGTCGGCCTGGGCCGTGGACTTCACCTCCATTCGCGAACAGGATCGCGAGGCCATAGTCCGGTTCGTGTTTCAACAGCAACGGGAGCACATCCGGGAGAGCAAGCAATGGAACTGAACGGGCCCTTGCTGGCTTTGGCCGCGGAGCGCGGTCGAGCCGTCGTCGGAGGCATGCTCAACGGGATCGTGCATAATCTGAACAATCCGGTGCATGCCCTGACCATGCAGACGGAACTGCTGCGTAACGCCCTGGGGAAAGACGACCTGGACGGATCGCGACCGAACCTGCAGGACAAGTGCGCACGGTTGGAACGCGTGGCCCAGGATTTGAAAACGCAACTCGACGTCCTCACATGGCGCGACGTCTACGTCACTCCGACCCGGCAACTCATCGATCCCGTTCATTTCGGTACCTGGCTGCTCCAGTTCTGGCAGAGCGATCTGCTGTTCAAGCACAACATCACGGGAACCCTCCTGGTGGAACCTCCGCCACCGCATGTCCAAGCCATCCCCCTGGCCTTGACCTGGTCCCTGGAAGAGCCTTTGGCGGCACTGGTGTCCGCTTTGAGCGACAACAATCCTCAGGGCTCACTGGCTTTATCCCTGGAGTTCGGGCCGTTGTCCGGCGGAGGATTGGGGGTGCGTATGACCACGACCCCGGAGGCCGATGAGTTTCGTGCTCTTGGAGCTGAAATCCGACATGCCCCGGAGTTACGGGAGTTGACCTCCGCATTGGGCTGGGACTGGAGCGCAGAACTGGCCCGAGGCGTTCTCTCGGTGAGTGTGGCTGTTCCCGTAAAAACGGCATGACAAGGAGGTTTTCCTTGGCGCGGGTAAACACGGACGACGCGATGAACGTTTTGGCGGAATTATCCATTTTTCCCATGGACAAGGGCGATAGTCTGGCGCCCTACGTGGCCCGAGCCGTAACCATTATCCAGCAAAGCGGGCTGGCCTATACGTTCGGTCCCATGAGCACGGTGATCGAGGGCCGCTGGGACCAGGTGATGGACGTGGTGGGGCGTTGTCAGGCGGATCTGGCGGCGGACTGCGACCGGATTCTGGTTTATCTGCGCCTGGATTGTCGGCGGGGCCGGGAGGACGCCATTGGGTCCAAGGTTCGCTCCGTGGAGGCTGAGCTCGCCGGAACGTGACCCCTCGCAGTCCGCTGAAAAACTCCCAATTAGCTGCGTCGCTGCAAAAAGTTCAAACTCTCACGTATGAATAAATACGCTTCGACCTTGAACTTTTTTTGCTCCTTGTACTTGGGGTTTTTGAACGGACTGCCGGATAAGGACTTTTTCGACACTCAGCTTGGCTTGCCGTGACCTTTTCACCGGTTTATCTTACCGGCATGTCGCCCGATCCTCATGCGTCGCATTTCGCGTCGAGGGTCGGGCTTTTTTTATGAACGTCATCCCCTTTATCGTCCAACAAAGCGAGCTGGACACCATGACACTGGACCAACTGACGATCATCGCCGTTCTCGTGGCCGCCATGGGCATGTTCATTTGGGGCAGATGGCGACACGACATGGTGGCCGCGGGAGCGTTGCTGGCCTGTGTCTTCATGGGGTTGGTGCCCGGGGCGGAGGCGTTCTCCGGCTTTGGCCATCCAGCCGTGATCACCGTGGTCTGCGTTCTCGTGCTCAGTCACGGTCTGCAGGTTTCCGGAGCCGTGGACGAGCTGGCCAGGCGGGTCCTGCCGTCCTCCGCCGGCCGGACCGGAAGCATCGCTTCCCTGACCGGGCTCGGAGCCTTGCTTTCCGGATTCATGAACAATGTCGGGGCTATGGCTTTGCTGATGCCGGTGGCGGTCAAGGTGTCGGGCAAGTTGGGGCTGACTCCGGGCAAGGTCTTGATGCCTCTAGCCTTCGGCTCGATCCTGGGCGGCACCATCACCTTGATCGGCACCCCGCCGAACCTGATCGTCTCCGGGTTCCGGGCCGAGGCTGGATTGGGCGGCTTCGGCATGTTCGACTTCACTCCGGTGGGGCTTGCCGTGACCGTCGCTGGTCTGGCCTTCATTTCTCTAGTTGGCTGGCGGTTGGTCCCTGGGCGTAAGCAGTCGGACACGGACGATTTCGATACCGCCGTCTACACCACGGAAGTGCGCATCACCGAGGACAGCAAGGCCGTCGGAAAACGGCTACGAGACGTGGAGCGAACCCTGGACGAGGCCGATGCCGTGATCGTGGGCTTGGTCCGAAGCGGGTTCCGGCTGTCCGCGCCGTATCCGGGACGGATCTTGCGGGATGGCGACATTCTCATGATTCAGGCCGAACCCAAATCCCTGGCTTCCGTGCTGTCCGGGTTGGGATTGAAACTGGAAGAAAACGTGCCGCCCCCATCAAGTCAAAAGCAGGAGCCGGAGCAAGGCGGGAAGGACGACCATTCAGGCGATGCAACGAAGCCGGAGGGGGAGGCGTCCAAGAAAAAAGGCGAACAAGAGGATGAAGGGAAATCCAGGTCCAGCGAGATCATCGTCCAGGAACTGGTGGCCATGCCCAGCGCGATCTTGATCGGCCGCTCGGCAAGGGATTTGGAACTGCGCACTCGCTTTGGCATCAATCTGTTGGCCATTTCCCGTGAAGGGCACCGATCCATCAAACGGCTGCGTTCAACGCCGATCCAGGCTGGAGACGTGTTGCTGCTGCAAGGGTCGCCGGAAGCGCTGTCCGGTTTCGCCTCGGAGTTCGGCTGCGTGCCTTTGGCGGTGCGGGACGTGCGGGTTCCGGCGAAAGGCCAGGCCATGAAAGCGTCCTTGATCATGATCAGCGCGGTGGCCGCCACGGCCCTGGGATTGGTTCCGGTAGCCGTGGCCTTTGCCGCCGGGGTGCTGGCGATGATGGCCCTGCGGGTCGTCTCGCCGCGCTCTGTTTACCAAGCCGTGGATTGGCCCGTGATCGTTCTCCTGGGAGCCATGCTGCCGGTGGCCGGGGCCATGGCTTCCACCGGAGCGGCGGACCTGATCGCCCGGTTTCTTTTGGACACGGTGGCCCAGGGGCACGCCGTGCTCGGTTTGGCGGTGATCCTGATTGCGACCATGCTCATTACCGATTTCATGAACAACGCGGCCACCGCCGCGGTGATGTGCCCCATCGCGCTGAGCACCGCGTCTCAATTGGGAGTCAACCCGGACTCCTTTCTGATGGCCGTGGCCATCGGGGCGTCCTGCGCCTTCCTGACGCCCATCGGCCACCAGAACAACACGTTGATCCTTGGACCGGGCGGGTTCCACTTCGGGGACTATTGGCGCATGGGCCTGCCCACGGACATCCTGGTCGTTGCCGTGGCGTTGCCTATGCTACTTTGGGTCTGGCCGCTGTAGCCGGACGAAACAGACGGTCGGCGCGTAACTCCTAACAGTTAAACCCGTTTCGGCCTCATGAGGAGGCCGTTTCGCTCTGCCGGAATTTGCCTTTCGAGGCTCCCGTTCAAAGCCCGCAGTTGTCCGTCAGTTCCAGGTTGCGGGCCGCCTTGACCTCGTCCAGGCGGCTGACCGGGGTGTGCCGGGGCGCGGATTGGATGGCAGCGGGGTCCTGGTCGGCCTGTTCCAGGATGGCGATCAGGTCGTCCACGAATTGATCCAGAGTGTCCAGGGATTCGGTTTCCGTGGGCTCGAACATCAGGGCTTCCTTGACGATCAACGGGAAATAGACCGTGGGGGCATGGTATCCCTTGTCCAGCAGGGCCTTGGCAATGTCCAGGGCCCGGACGCCTTTGGCCGCCTGGCGTACGGCCGAGGCCACGAATTCGTGCATACAGATCCGGTTGTACGGGATTTCCAAATGCTCCTCGAGGCGCTTGCGCAGGTAGTTGGCCGCGAGGACCGCGTTTTCCGAGACCCGGATCAGTCCCTCCCGGCCCAGGCGCAGAATGTAGGCATAGGCCTTCAGGTAGACGCCGAAGTTGCCGTAGAACGGGGCCACGTAGCCGATGGACTTGGGATAGTCGTAGTCCAGAAAGAACTGACCGTCCTCCAGCTTGACCACCCGGGAAATCGGCAGAAAATCCACCAGCCGCTCACACACGCCCACCGGCCCGGAGCCAGGGCCGCCGCCGCCGTGCGGGGTGCCGAAGGTTTTGTGCAGGTTCAGGTGGACCACGTCGAAGCCCGCATCGCCTACGCGCATCTTGCCCAGAATGGCGTTCAGGTTCGCGCCGTCGTAGTAGAGCAGGGCGTCCACGGAGCGGACCAGTTCCACGATCCGTGGCAGATGCTGCTCGAACAGGCCCAGGGTGTTGGGGCAGGTCATCATCACCGCGGCCACGTCCTCGCTGAGCACGGCTTCCAGGGCCTGGGGATCGACTATCCCGTCCTTGGACTCCAGGCTGATCACGTCAAAGCCGGCAATGGCCGCGGAGGCCGGGTTGGTGCCGTGGGCCGAGTCCGGCACCACGACCTTGGTCCGCTTGCGGCCCTTGTCCTTGTGGTAGGCGGCGATGATCATCGCTCCGGCCAATTCGCCGTGGGACCCGGCCATGGGGTGGACCGTGAATCCGGCCATGCCCGTGATTTCGCACAGCAGCCGTTCGGTCTCAAAAATCACCTCCAGTGCGCCCTGGGCGAAATGGCCCGCCCCACGGAATTGGGGCACCAGCGGGTGCAGGCGGCTGAAGCCCGGCAAGGCCGCGGCCTGTTCCATGAATTTGGGGTTGTATTTCATGGTGCAGGAGCCCAGGGGGTAGAAGTGGCTGTCCACGCCGAAGTTGAGCCGGGAAAGCCGCGTGAAGTGGCGCACCACGTCCAGTTCGCCCACCTGGGGCAGGCAGGGTAGTCCGTCCCGGGCCAGTTCCTGGGGGATCAAGCCGGTCAAGTCCTTCTTCAATTCCCGCAGCCCGACGCCGGGGCGTCCGGAAACGGATTGCTCGAATATGGTCTTCATAACGCGCCTCCCAGCAGTTCCTTGAGGATGCCGATGTCTTCGCGGGTGTTTTTTTCGGTGCAGGCGATGAGCAGGACGTTTTCCAGGCCGGGATAGTAGCGGCCCAGGGGAAAGCCGGGCAAAAATCCGCGCCGGGTCAGGCGATCCATGACATGATAGGCGGGCTTGGGCAGGACCAGGGCGAATTCATTGGCAAAGGGGCGTTGGCTGAGCAGCTTGGCTCCGGGGAGCTTGAGCAGGCGTCTGGCCGCGTAGTGGGCCAGTTCGGAGCAGTGCGTGGCAGTGTTGGCCAACCCTCGGGGGCCCATCAGGCAGAGGAAGACGATGGCGCGCAGGGCGCAGAGGGCCTGGTTGGAGCAGATGTTGGAGGTGGCTTTTTGGCGGCGGATATGCTGTTCCCGTGCCTGGAGGGTCAGGACGTAGCCGGTTCGGCCTTGGGCGTCGGTGGTCCGCCCGACGATCCGGCCGGGCATCTGGCGGATCAGGGCCTTGGCGCAGGCCATCATGCCCAGATACGGCCCGCCGAAACTCAGGGGCAGGCCCAGGCTCTGTCCCTCGGCCGTTGCAATGTCCGCGCCCATGGCCCCGGGCGTCTTCAGGACGGCCTGCATCAGCGGGTAGACCGAGATGATGTTCAGGGCGCCTTGGGATCGGGCATGGGTGAACAGGCCGGTGAAGTCCTCCAGGACGCCGAAGAAGTTGGGATTCTGGACGATGATCGCCGCGGTATCGGTATCCACCGCCGCGGACAAGGCTTTCAGGTCCGAACCGCCTTCCCGGTGGGCGACCACGATCATTTCCAGGTGCAGATTGGACGTGTAGCAATCCAACATCCTGCGGTAGATGGGGTTGACACACTCGTCCACCACGATCTTGCGGCGCTTGGTATGGCGCACGGCCATCATCATGGCCTCGTACAGGGCCGTCCCCCCGTCGTAGACCGAAGCGTTGGCGTACTCCATGTCCAGGAGGCGGCAGACCGCGGTCTGGTACTCAAAAATGGCCTGGAGCGACCCTTGAGAGGCCTCCGGCTGGTAGGGAGTGTAGGCCGTGGCGAATTCGCCGCGGGAAGTCAGGAAGTCCACCGCCGCGGGAATGGCGTGGTCGTAAAATCCCGCGCCCAGAAATCCCACCAGTCGGGTGTTGTTTTTGTCCGCCAGGGTTTCCAGGTGCCGCATGACTTCGTGCTCGCCGAGGCCTTCGGGCAGGTCGAAGCTTTTGGGCCGCAGGGTTTTGGGGATCTCCGCGAACAGGGCGTCCATGTCGGGGATGCCGACGACGTCCAGCATGCGGCGCTGTTCGTTCGGGGTGTGGGGAATGTAGGGCATGGAGAATTCTACTCGTCGTTGCACTCGGCAATGGCTTTGTATTCCTCGGGGGACAGCAGGCCCTGGGGCGGTACGCTGAGCCGCACCCGGATCATCCATCCAGCGCCGTAAGGATCCTGGTTGATTTTTTCCGGCGCGCCGTCCAACTCGGCATTGACTTCGGTGACGGTTCCGGAAACCGGGCTGTTCAACTCGCTGGCCGCTTTGACCGACTCAATGCTGCCCATTTCCCCGCCTTGCTCCACGGCGTCACCTACGGACGGCAGCTCGATGAACGTAATGTCACCAAGCTGGCATTGGGCGAAATCCGTGATGCCGACCAGGGCTTCCTGGTCGGTGACGCGGACCCATTCGTGGGACACCATATAGAGCAGATCACTGGGAATCATCAGATGCTCCTTGAATTAGGGGTAAAAGGTTCGCAACTTTTCAGCACACACGGTGTATGGTCATCCTCCAACACTGGATTCCGGCTTTCGCCGGAATGACGTAGCGTACCATGTCGTTTCAAGTCAGTCATACCGGCGAAGGCCGGTATCCAGTCCGAATATATCCCCGGATGAGCTGAGTAGTTACAAAGGTTCAGACTGTAACGTTTCAGCGTTTCGAGGCTCATAACGGTTCAAGGACGATTCTGGCAATATCAGGAGCCAGGGAAATGACCTGAAAAGGCGGCCTGCTGTGGACGGCCTCGGCTTGTTCCGGGCAGGAATCCGTTATCCAGACCGTTTGGAAATCCTCATTTTCCAGGTGGCACCAACAGCTGTTCGGAAAAACGCCGTGGGTGGCGAAGGCGCTGACTCGGGCCGCCCCTTTTTCCAACAACAGATTTTTGCATTCGATCAGAGTTCCGCCGGACATGATCAGGTCGTCCACGATGAGCACGTGCCGGTCCACCGGGTCGCCTTCCTTGATTAAGACCCCGCGCCGGTCGCCCCGGCGGGCTTTGAGGCAGACGATTTGCGGAAATTCTGGAAACAGTCGCCCGAACCGTTTCCAGGCGCCCTCGTCCGGAAAGGCGATGGACAGGTCTGGCTCGGCGCGAACCTGATCCTTGAGGAGGTGGACCGCAGTTTCCAGCCGGGGGATCACGCTGTCGGAAAAGTAGAATCGTTCCTGCAGGGCGTGGATGTCGTAGATCACGATCTGGGTCGGGCCGGACATGGTCAGGGGGATGTCCGAGAGCAGCCGGGCCAGGGTGGCCGCCGTGGCGATCTGGCCTTCTTCCTCCACCCGCTCCATGGTTCCTGTAGGAAAATAGGGCAGGATCAACTTGAAGGAGCGCACCGCGTAGCGGGGCAGTTCAAAGAGCACGGCCAATTGAGCGAACATCTCGCCGGGCGTGGTCAGGGTACTCAGGAAAGCCACGTCGCGGTTGCGCAATCCCGGTGCGTTCTCGATGCGCAGGTTGGGAAAGCCGTCCCGGAAATAGGACCAGTCGATCCGGCCCAGGGTGATTCGGTCGGGGTGGGCCGTGTGGATGCGCAGGGCCATTTCGGTCATTTGCGGACAGAAGAAAAGATGGATCATGATGGCTCCCGATGGTGGTCAAGGGCAGGGTCAAGAAGGAGGTCAAGGGAAGCGCTCAGGGCCTTAACTTCTCGGTCTGTCAACGGCCGGCTCGCACCGGGAGGGAGGTCGCCCAGGCGGATCGGTCCTTGGGAGACGCGTCGCAGGCGGATGATGTGCAGCCGCAGGTCGCGGCACATCCGGCGGACCTGGCGATTGACGCCTTGGCGGAGGGTCATTTCCAGGGTCACGGCGTTATCCGGTGTTCGGGGTGAGCGGTCCTCAATGATTCGCGCCCGAACCGGCGCGAGTTGGTCTCCTTCGGCCAGACGCATCCCGCCGAGCATGGTCGCCAGTTTTTCCGGGGTGACCCGGCCACGAACGCGGACATGGTAGACCTTGGGGTGTTCCCAGCGGGGATGCGTCATGCGCAGGGCCAGTTCGCCGTTCGTGGTCAGTAGCAGCAGGCCCTCGGAAAGCAGATCCAGCCGGCCCACGGGAAAAGGGCGGCGACCGCGGATGTCCGGCGCAAGCAGGTCGAGGACGGTTTTGCGGCCTTGGGGATCATGGGCCGTGGTGACGACGCCCAAAGGCTTGTGCAGGACCAGATAGAGGTGGTCGGACGGCTGGACTGGACCAAGGCGGATATCACGTCCGTGGACCCGGACATGGTCCACGGTTGGATCGACGCGGATTCCCGGCGAGTCGGCCACGGTTCCGTTGACCGTGACCGCCCCGGCCAGAATCAGGTCGTCCGCGGCCCGGCGGGAACAGAGCCCTGCCTGGGCCAGGGCCTTGTTCAGCCGGAGGGCATGGCCAGCCTGCATAGTGTTTGCCGCTGAATCCCGCATTCCAGAATCATTCATCCAGAGAGCATAGGTCCTGGTGAGCGGGGGGGTCAAGACTGGATTCCTTGAATCGCAGGAAATGGCTTGGAATGGCTACGTATCGCCAATCTCGTCATGCCCGCGAAGGCGGGCATCCAGGTCATACATGCCACAAGTTATTGATGGGTTCCGGTTTGACCACATGGCAAGTGCCGTCTATAGCCGTTGTTCGTTGTTCGTTGTTCGTTGTTCGTTGTTCGTTGTTCGTTGTTCGTTGTCATGCCGGAATTTTGGTCCGCGACCTGGGGGCGAACGGGGATGAAAACCGGCACTCGATTTTCTCTTGCAAAGATTGTACTCTCAATTTTTTATCGATTCTAAACTGTGGGGGATACATGCGTCGGAAAGCCATTGCCGGGGCGCTGATCCTGTTCTTGCTCGGTTTGTATTTCTTTCCCGGTGATGCACCCGTGGAACGGCGAACCGTCGGTCCCATCTCCGGCGCAGCGGACACGGACGTGAGCATGAGCGGCGTGGAGATGCGCCTGGGCCAGGAAGGGCGAACCCTTTGGACCCTGCGGGCTCTGTCCGCGTCCTACGACCAAGGCCAGCAGATGGTGCTGCTCAACGCCCCGACCATCGTAAAAAGCCTGGGTGGTCGGGACATTCCCGTGATCGTCAGCGCCCCCCTGGGGGAGGTGGATCAGGCTACCAGCGATATCCGGCTTTGGTCCGGAGTGCATATGGAACATGGTCCTACCTACCTCAATTCCGACGAGGCCGTTTTCGTCCAGATTGATGAAACTATATTTTTGCACGGGGACATCCTCCTCGACCGCCAGGGGCTGCAACTCCGCTCGCAGCGGGGTGACGTGGACCTGCACACCTGGGTGGTCAATGCCGAGGGCGGGGTGGAAGTCGTCATCGCCAAAGACAGTTTCACGCAAGGGTTGTAGATGAGAGCGCGGTTGTCACTGCAGCGGCTCTTTTGGCTCGCTTTTTCGGTCTTGCTAGCGCTGTTCCTCGTACCCGGCTGGAGCTGCGCCGCAGAGGATGACGAGGCCATTCCTACGCGGATAACAGCGGAGCGGCTACGTTACTCCCATCGCGACCACCAGATCGAGTTCATCGGAGATGTTCGGGTGGACAGGCCGAATTTTCAGCTGCGTTCGGAACGGCTGGTGGTTCTCCTGCGAACCCTGCCTCGGGAGGCTCGCCCCGAGGGCTTGTCGCCGGAGCAGGACATGGAGGCTCAAGTGGACATAGAAAAAATGATCGCCCTGGGCCAGGTCTTCTTGAAGCACGAGGATCGCGTCGGTCACGGCGATATGGCCACCTACTGGGTGGACCAGGGCGTCTTGCGCCTGGAGGGCAACGCACGGGTGGAAGAAGGCGGGACCCGATTGGAAGGCAACGTGATCACGCTCAATGTTGAAGAAAGAGAGGTGGATGTGCAGGGACGCACCGATCGGCGAGTGGAAGGAATGTTTCTTTTGCCTCGGGAACAGGGGGCGCGGTGAAGGCCCTTCTCTCCGGCAAGAATCTGCGCAAAAGCTTCGGCCAGAAAGAGGTGGTCCGGGATATTTCCATCCGGGTCGAGCAGGGAGAGATCGTCGGCCTTTTAGGCCCCAACGGAGCCGGGAAGACCACCACGTTCTACATGCTGGTCGGGGTGATAAAGCCCACCAACGGGGTGGTGGACCTGGACGGAAGGCGGATCACCACCTGGCCGCTGCATGAACGAGCCCGGTTGGGGTTGAGCTACCTGCCCCAGGAAAGTTCAGTCTTCAAAAAGCTGACCGTGATGCAGAATCTGCAAATCATTCTGGAGTACACGGACTTCACCCCGGCCATGCAGCGCAAAAAGGCCGAGGCCCTGTTGGAGGAACTGGGCATCGCCAAGCTGGCCGACCAGAAGGCCATGTTTCTCTCCGGCGGGGAGCGCCGCCGCCTGGAAATCGCCCGAGCCCTGATCCGCAATCCAAAATTTATGTTGCTGGACGAACCCTTCGCGGGCATCGACCCCTTGGCCGTGGACGACATCCAGGAGATCGTCATGTCCCTCAAGGAGCGGGGGATCGGGGTGTTGATTTCGGATCACAACGTCCATGAAACGCTGAAGATTTGCGACAGGGCGTCCATCGTCTTCGAAGGACGGGCCATTTTTGAAGGGTCGCCGGAGGCCATCGTGGCCGACCCCATCGCTCGGAAGGTCTATCTCGGTGAGGACTTTTGCTTATGATTGATCAACAATCGGGAATGGCGTTCCAACTGTTCAGCCCGGTCATGGAGGCGAGAACGCGACATGGCTCTTGAACTGCGCCAGCAACTGAAGTTGACGCAGCAGTTGGTGATGACCCCCCAACTGCAACAAGCCATTAAGCTGCTTCAGCTTTCCAGGCTGGAGTTGGTGGAAAGCATCCAGCAAGAATTGTTGGAAAACCCTGTGTTGGAAATCGTGCCGGAAAGCATTGACGAGACGGTGGAAGCCCCGAAAAAGGATCCCGCGGAGAGCCGGTTCCAGTCCGTCAACGTCGAGGAGCCCCGGCAACTTCACGATTCTGAGTGGCAGGACTACCTGGGAGAATTTTCCAGCATCAGTCGACAGATCCAGGGCCGGGACTGGGAAATCCCGGAAGAGGGAATGAGTTTCGAGGCCCGGCTGGCCGGCAAGTCCACGCTGATTGGCCATCTTTCCTGGCAGTTGCGGCTTTCCGCCCTGTCGGAACGGGAACTGGCCGTCAGCGAGGTGATCCTTGGCAACCTGGATGCCGTGGGGTATCTTTGCGAGTCCATTGAGGACATCGCCGCCATGGCTGGGTGCGAGGCGGAGGAGGCGGAGCGGATCCTGCGGATCATGCAGCGCCTGGACCCCGTGGGGGTCTGCGCAAGAAATCTGCGGGAGTGCCTGCTGGTCCAGATGGACGAACTGGGGCTGGACGACCCGATTCTGGTCTCCCTGGTCAAGGACCATCTTGAGGAGCTGGAAAAGCGGCGCTACAAGCCGTTAGCCAAAAAGTTCAAGCTTTCCATGGAGGAAATCAAGCATTACCTGGACTGCATTCAGCGCCTGGACCCCATGCCCGGCAAAAGCTTCGGCTCCGAGGACCCTCAGTTCACCAGCCCGGACGTTTACATCCTCCAGCACGGCGGCGATTTCATCGTGGTTCTGAACGAGGACGAGATACCGGGCTTGATGATCAACGAGGCCTACGCCAAGGAGCTGTCTGTTCACGACAAGGGGGTCAAGGACTATATTCAGGAAAAGGTCCGATCCGCCCACTGGTTGATGAAAAGCCTGTACCAGCGCCAGCGGACCCTGCATAAGGTCGCCGAAAGCATTGTTCGGTTCCAGATCGAATTTTTCCGTCACGGGGTGACGCATCTGAAGCCGATGATTCTCAAGGACGTGGCCCTGGATATCAACATGCACGAGTCCACGGTCAGCCGGATAACGACAAGCAAATACATGAGCACGCCCCACGGAACGTATGAACTGAAATTTTTCTTCAACAGCGCCTTGGGTATGGACGACGGCTCGGAAGCCGGATCGGAAAGCGTCAAGGCGGAGATCAAGAAGCTGATTTCTGAAGAGGACCCCAAGCGTCCACTCAGCGACGAACTGATCTCGCAACTTTTGAAGAAGTCCCTGGGCGTCAACATCGCTCGCCGGACCGTAGCCAAGTATCGCATGGCGCTGAACATCGAGTCGTCTTCCAAGCGCAAGGCCATTTTTTAACCTTCGCAGACGCTCCCAACGGAGCGAACAACCTCAAACCAACCCAGAACCTGTTTTATTTCGGAGGTGTCGCATGGAAATAACTTTTACATTCAAGAATTTCGAGCCGTCCAATCACCTCAAGGGCTACGCCCGCGAGCGCTTCAATAAGATCAACCGCTACCTGCGTCCTGAAGATCAGGGCGAGCTGGCCGTCAACCTTTCCGTGGAAAAGTATCGCCATATGGCCGAGGTGGTCCTCACGGGCAAGGACATGCATTTCTCCGCCACCACCGAAAGCGAGGACATGTACTCCACCATCGACCTGGTCCTGGACAAGCTCGAGGCTCAGGTGCGCAAGATCAAGGAGAAGAACAAGGACCATCGTCGCGGCCAGAAGAACCAGCCCGCCCGGGTGGACGTGATCACCTTCACTCAGGATGAGACCGGCAAGAGGGCACAGACCATCACGGAAACCGACAACTTCGAGCCCAAGCCTATGTCCGTGGATGAAGCGGCCATGCAGCTGGAAGCCCTGGGCAACGAGTTTCTGGTTTTCTTTAACGCGGACATCGAGCGCGTCAACGTCATCTACCGTCGTAAAAGCGGCGACTTCGGTCTGATCGACCCGGGAATCTAATCGATGGTCCTCAGGGATTTCTTGAGCAAGGACTTGCTGCTCCCCGAGTTGCAAGCCAAGAACAAGACGGAAGTGCTGGCGGAATTGGTCGCCGTCCTGGCCCAAAAGGAGCCGAGCCTGGACGCCGAGGCGGCTTTTAGGGTGCTGAAGGACCGGGAAAGCCTCGGGAGCACGGGCATCGGCGAGGGATTGGCCATTCCCCACGGCAAGCTGGAGGGGCTGGAGCGGATCGTGTTGGTGGTCGGGCGCAGTTCCGAGGGCGTGGATTTCGACGCCCTGGACCACAAGCCGTGCCATATTTTTTTCATGGTTCTGGCCCCGGAACAAGTCGCCGGGATGCACCTGCGCATCCTGGCGTCCATTACCCGGCTGCTCAAGGACGAGGCCTTTCGGCACGCCTTTCTTACGGCCCAGGACAAGGAGCTTTTCTGGGACGCCCTCAATTCGGCGTGATGGTGTTTGAACCGTCCACACCGTAGGGGCACGGCGCGCCGTGCCCCTACGGTGTCCGCGTCCTTGGACACGGGTACCGCGTGCCCAAGGACGCGAAAAGAGGCAAAGAGCAATGAGCGTGGATCATCCGCGAAAACCGAGCGAACTCTCTCTGGTCATGATCGCCGGACAGTCCGGGGCCGGAAAAAGCACGGTTTTGAACGTCTTCGAAGATTTGGGGTATTATTGCGTGGACGGCCTGCCGGCCGGACTGGCCGGACAGTTGCTGACTCTGTCCGATGAGATGAAGCTGGATCAGTACGCCGGGGTGGCCTTGGGGCTGGATGTGCGGCAACCGGACTTCGCCCTGCAATGGGAGCAGTTCGTGGAGCGGATGGATCAGGCCGGGATGAGCCCGAAGCTGGTCTTTCTGGAAGCTCGAGACGCCGTGCTGATCCGGCGCTACGCCACCACCCGCCGCCCTCATCCTCTGGAAGCCCAGGGCATGGGTTTGGACCAAGCTATCTGCCGGGAACGAATCATGCTGGAGGGGCTGCGCAAGCATGCCGACTTGGTGGTGGACACGTCGGACTTTTCCATCCATGAACTGCGGCGGGTGTTTCAGGAGAAATGGCCTCTGGATCAGAATCTTGGCGAAGGAATGCGCATTCATTTGATTTCCTTCGGCTTCAAGTATGGCGTTCCTCTGGAGGCGGATCTGGTCTTTGATCTACGGTTTCTGCCCAATCCCTACTTCGTTCCGGAACTGCGTCCCTTGTCCGGCCTGGACGAGTCCATTGTCCGTTACGTGCTGAACGACGATCCGGGAAGGGACTTCATCGGGCGATTCGAGGATTTTTTGCGGTACCTGCTGCCGTTGTACGCGGTGGAAGGCCGATATCGGTTGACCATGGCCCTGGGATGTACCGGAGGGCGGCATCGTTCGGTGGCCGTGTCCCAGGCCGTATTGACCTCGCTGACGACCGCCGGTTTTTCCGTTACCATTGAACATCGTCACCTGAATCTGGGATGAACCCGGATTTCAGTTTTTTCGGGAGCATGCGGTGATTGGAGTCGTGTTGGTCACGCATACGGAGTACGGAGCTTACCTGCTCAAGGCCGCGGAGCTGATTCTCGGGCCCCAGCAGGATTGCTATTTCGTGAGCGTGGACGTAACCAAGGAAGTGGAGAAGTCCCTTTCGGAGATCAGAAAAAGCGTCAAAAGCGCGGATCACGGCCCGGGAGTGGTCATTCTGACGGATATGTTCGGCGGGACGCCGACGAATTTGAGTCTGTCGCTGCTGAACAAAAATGAGCATCAGTTGGAAGTGATCACCGGAGTGAATCTGCCAATGTTGCTGCGCGTCCTCGGTTCGCGCAAGTTGTCCTTGGCCGAACTGGCCAAAGAGGCCAAGGCGGCCGGATCCCAGGGGATCGTCGTCGCGGGGGACCTGTTGCGCAGCAAGGTGGCCAAGGAGTAGGCCGGAGCGGTCATGAACTGGGTGCGCATCGACAATCGTCTGGTCCACGGGCAGGTCATCGAAGCCTGGATGCCGTATCTGGGCGCCAGGAATATTCTCGTGGTCAACGACGAACTGGCCGACGACGATATGCGTCAGGAGATCATCCGCTTGGCCGTGCCCAGCGGCGTGGAGCTCTCCTTTGTCGGGGTTGATCGTATTTCCACGCATCTGGATGAGCACGGTCGGATTATCCATCCGCGGGACTACACGCTGCTGCTATTCGCCACGTGCGGCGACGTGCAGCGGGCGGTGCAGGCTGGATTTGCGTTGACCACGGTGAACATCGGCAATCTGCATTATTCACCGGGCAAGCAACAGCTCTGTCCGCACGTGGCCCTGAGCAACGAGGACATCGGCTGTCTGAAGGCCTTTGCCAAACGGGGCATTCATTTGGATTTCCGCTGTGTTCCCAACGATTCGACGCAGGTGAAGACATCATGGTGGGGATGAGCATGGACGCGCTGGCCTGGGCGGGCTTGGCGTGTTTTTTTTTGCCCTGTTTTCCCTGGCCCGATTCGGCCTGAATCTCGGTTTTCTGGATCGACCCCTGGTGATCGGCATGCTTTGGTCGGCCGTGACAGGACACTGGGAGACGGCCTTGCCCGTGGCACTGTTTTTCGAGCTGTTCTTTTTGGATCTGTTTCCCATTGGAACCTACATTCCCCCGCACGGCCCCTTTGCCCTGCTGACATCCCTGGCCCTGGTGAACATCTTCGACCTCGCCCAGGCTCCGGTGATCTTTATGGTCATGCTGCTCTGCGCACCCACGGCCCTTTTGGGCAGCCGTCTCGAACTGTTTCAGCGTCGTAGACAAAATGCCGTGTATACGCAAATGCTTCAGTCCACGCGAGGTGGCGCGGATGTAACCATCTCCCCGGTGAATCCAGTGAAAATGGCCCTGTTGCAATCCGTCGTGGTGAACTTGGCGGCGTTCATTGTGGTCATGGCCCTGCTCGTGCCGCTCACCGACGTGCTCTTGCAGCAATTCCGCGGACGTGTCCTGATGTTGCCCATTACTTGGCCGGTGGTCTGGATGATCGGAACCGTCGGGGTTCTGCTTTCCCTGCGCTCGCGTAGAGTCTACGCTCTGCTGCTGGGGGCGGTGGTCCTGGCCGGAGGATATTACTGGCTCAGCCATTTCGCGTGACGGACGTGGCCGGGCGGGGTGCCGTGGGCACGTCCGTGCCGTGGACCGGGATGCCCAGTTCAGTCCTGAATTCCCAATTGCTCAAGGAGGACAGTTCGTGATTTTCGACATTGAGAAAGAGACCGCGCCACGGGAAGATCTGGAGCCGTTGCAGTTGTCCCGGCTCCGGAACCTAGTGGAGCGGGTTAATGCCAACGTGCCATTTTATCGACGCAAGTTCGAGGAAACCGGCATACGTCCCGAACAGGTCAAAAGCCTCAACGATCTGAAATACCTGCCGTTCACGGAAAAGCAGGATCTGCGCAACAACTATCCCTTCGGTCTGTTCGCCGTGCCCAAGGAAAACGTCGTCCGCATCCATGCCTCTTCCGGCACCACGGGCAAGGCCACGGTGGTGGGGTATACGCACCGCGACGTCCGCAACTGGGCTGGCCTGATGGCCAGAGCCTTCATGGCCGCCGGGGTCAATCGAGGCGACGTGGTGCATAATGCCTACGGATACGGCTTGTTCACCGGCGGGCTGGGCGTGCATTACGGTGCGGAGGAACTGGGGGCGACCATCGTACCCATTTCCGGCGGAGGCACCAGGCGCCAAGTGATGCTGCTTCGGGACTTCGGCCCCACGGTGCTGTGCAGTACCCCGTCCTACAGCCTGTTCCTGTTCGAAGCGGCCCAGGAGGCCGGGATTCCGTTCAGCGAGCTGCCCATCCGCGTTGGCATCTTTGGGGCCGAACCCTGGTCCGAGGAGATGCGCCAGGACATCCAGTCCAAGCTGGGCCTGATCGCCCTGGACATCTACGGACTCTCCGAAATCATGGGGCCCGGGGTGGCCATGGAGTGCGCCGCGGCTCAGAAAGGCCTGCACATTTTCGAGGACCATTTCCTGCCGGAGATCATCGACCCGATCACCGGCGAGCAATTGCCGCCCGGGGAGACCGGCGAACTGGTCTTGACCACCCTGACCAAGGAAGCCCAGCCTCTGATCCGTTATCGGACCCGGGACATCACCTCCCTGAACTACGTTCCCTGCCGTTGCGGCCGGACCCATGTCCGGATGAGCCGGATCAAGGGGCGCAGCGACGACATGCTGATCATTCGCGGGGTGAACGTCTTTCCGTCGCAGATCGAAGCCCTGCTTCTGGAAACCGAGGGCCTGACCCCGCATTATCAGTTGATCCTGGATCGCCAGGGTGCCATGGACACCCTGGAGGTGCGGGTGGAGGTGGATGAAAAGCTCTTTTCCGACGAAGTGCGCCATTTGCAGCGCCTTGAAGGCAAAATCCAGGGGAACATCAAGGAGTTTCTCGGTGTGACGGCCAAGGTCAAACTGGTGGAACCGCGTAGCCTGACCCGTTCCGAAGGCAAGGCCAAACGGATCATCGACCAGCGCCCCAAGGTCTGAGATCGCATCACGGTTTCTCAATCCGTCGCAGAACCTGAATCCCTTACGGGAGGGTAGAACAATGAAAGTGGAACAGATTTCGATTTTTCTGGAGAATCGCGCCGGACGCCTGACGGATGTGACCAGGGTCTTGTCCCAGGCCAAGGTGAACATCCGGGCGTTGTCCCTGGCTGATACGTCGGATTTCGGCATCCTGCGCCTGATCGTCACGGACCATGAACGGGCCAAGCAAGTGCTCAAGGAAAACGGCTTCACCGTGGGGCGGACCTCCGTGGTGGCCGTGGAAGTGGCCGACAGACCCGGAGGGCTGCACTCCATTCTGGAACTGCTGAGCAACAACCAGATCAACGTGGAATACATGTACGCCTTTGTCCAGCAGACCGGTAAGGACGCGGTCATGATTTTCCGGTTCGACCGGACGGATCAGGCTATTGAGTTATTGCAAAACAGCAAGATTCGGATCATCCCTGGCGACGAACTCTACAATCTGTAAGCATCCGCATGTGAGGATGTAACTGCTCAAAAATAGTGGCAAGCATGGCCTGAATATGACGAGCTTGAGAACCTTGCTATATAGAGGTCGTTCCCGCGAAGGCGGGAATCCAGCGTCGGAATGGGGCTATATCCAGAGTGTGCTGAGTAGTTCCCGAAACTTTTACTTAGGGGGGCGAGAGATGAAAAGAATGGGATTGACGTTCATGGTGGCGCTTCTGGCGTTGCTCTTCATATCGACCGCCGCCATGGCGCAGCGTCCGGTATCCTTGCGCTTGGCGCACTTTTTTCCGGCGACCCACCCGGCGGAGACGGAATTGGTCCAGGGTTGGGCCAAGGCCCTGGCAGAGGCGTCCAACGGGCGAATCGAGGTCGTCAGCTATCCGGGCCAGACCCTGCTCGCGGCTCCGGAGATTTACGACGGAGTGGTCACGGGCATCGCGGACATCGGCCTTTCCGCCTTCGCCTATACCAGGGGCCGCTTTCCATTGCTGGAGGCGTTCGAGCTGCCCGGCGTGACCTACAAAAATTCCAAGGTGGCCAGCCAGGTGGCCTGGGACGGGATCAAGGCATTGAATCCGGCGGAGGTCCAGGACACCAAGCTCTTGATGGTCCTGGCTACCGGACCCGGCGACCTGTTCACCAAGTCGCCCGTGCGCACTCTGGAAGACCTGCGGGGCATGGAAATCAGAGCCACTGGCCTGAGCGCCAAGACCTTGGCCGCTCTGGGTGCCATCCCCGTGGCCATGCCCCAGTCCGAGGCCTACGAGGCCCTGTCACGCGGACTGGTCAAAGGCAATCTTTCGCCCTTGGAGGTTTTGCAAGGCTGGCGGCACGCCGAGGTTACGGATTACCTGACCTTGACACCGTTTCTCTACAATACCTTGTTCTTCGTGACCATGAACCAACGCGCTTGGGATCGGCTGCCTGAAGACCTGCAAGCCTTGATCACGGAGGTTTCCGAGCAATTCTTCCATGACGTGGCCAAGGGTCTGTGGGATGCGCAGAACGAGACGGGCCTGGCCTATGCCGTGGAAACCACGGGGCAGCAGGTGATCACCCTCTCCGAAGAGGAGACGGCCCGGTGGACGGAACTGGTTTTACCGATCCAGGCCGAGTTTCTTGAGGACATGGCCGGTCGGGGACTGCCCGGACAAGAGATACTCGACTTGGTGATCGAGCTGTCCGGAAAGTACAACACCAAGTACTGATCCATAACGGATACTTTTTTTCCAAGGGGGCGCGGGGTATTGCCGCGCCAAGACAAGGCCCGCGTCCTGCATCTGGTTTCGAAGGCGTCTGGACGCGCGGCCGTTTTTTTCGTTAAACCGTCTTCGCTCCACACCCATAATGCCGTCACGTTCAAAACGTTATCTTCAGCTCACTGAAAAATACGTCTGGGCCGTCAGTAAGGTTTTTGACGCCGTGGCTGGAATCAGCCTCCTGGCCGTAATGTTTCTGGTGGTCCTGAACATCATCCTGCGGGCATTCTTTAAGAGCCCGATTCTCGGAACATATGAATTCGTGGGCTTTCTGACCTCCCTGGCCGTGGGCCTGGCCCTAGCCCATTGCGCCCTGAAGAACGGGCATATCGCCGTGGGCTTTCTGGTGGCCAAGCTTCCCGAGCGGGTCAGAGCCTGCATCGACGGCCTGACCAACATCACGGCCGCGGTGTTTTTCGTTTTCTGCTCCTGGCACATGCTGGACTATGCCCAAAGCTTCGCGGCCAGCGGCGAGGTGGGATTGACCACGAGGATTCCCTTCTTTCCGTTTGTTTACGGACTTGCCGCGTCCCTGGGATTGCTTTGCCTGGTCCTGATCCTGCGTGCCGTGGAGATGATGGGCATGGCGGTGCGCCGATGAGCCCGACAGTGATCGGCTTGGCCGGCATCGGTTTGTTTTTCTTGCTGCTGATCTTGCGCATGCCCATTGCCTATGCCATGGCCCTGACCGGGTTTTTGGGATTCAGTTGGCTGGTTTCTCCGGATGCGGCGTTTCGGGTCGTTTCCAAGGATCTCTACGCCACGTTCTCCTCCTACTCCCTGAGCGTGATCCCCATGTTCATCTTTATGGGGTTTTTGGCATTCTACTCCGGGATAGGGGCTAGGCTGTTCACCTTCGCCTACCGGACCATGGGCCACTATCCCGGAGGGTTGGCCATAGCCACCCAGGCCACCTGCGCACTTTTCGGCGCGGTTTGCGGGTCCAACACGGCCACGGCCGCGACCATCGGGGCCATAGCCATCCCGGAGATGAAAAAATACCGGTACGCAGACACTCTTTCGACGGCCAGCGTGGCCGCTGGAGGGGCGTTGGGGGTCCTGTTCCCGCCCAGCGTGATCTTTATCGTCTACGGCATGGCCACGGAGCAATCCATCGGCAAGCTGTTCATGGCCGGGATCATCCCCGGTTTTTTGTTGATGTTTCTCTACATGGCCACCATTTTTATCATGGCCCGACGTAACCCCCGGCTTGGTCCACCCGGGCCTGTGTTCGGCTGGAAGGATCGCCTCGCGGCCTTGAAGGGCGGAATCTGGGAAGTATTCGTCATCTTTTCTCTGTCCCTGGGCGGCCTGTTCGCCGGTTGGTTCACTCCCACCGAAGCCGGCGCCGTTGGTGCGTCCGGGGTGTTTTTTCTGACCCTGATCCAAGGCAAGCTGCGCTGGGACGGACTAAAGCGGGCTCTGGCCGACTCCACCCGGACCACGGCCATGATCATGCTCCTGGTGGCCGGGGCGGTGATCTTTGGGCGGTTCATGGCCGTCAGCCGCATCCCGTTCGACCTGGCGTCCTGGGCTGGCCAACTGGACCTGCCGGCCTACGTGGTCATGGCCCTGATCCTGCTAATCTATCTCGTCCTGGGATTCTTCATCGACGCCCTGGCCCTGGTCCTGCTGACCATTCCCATCTTCTACCCCGTGGTGGTCAATGTTCTGGGATATGACCCGATCTGGTTCGGGGTGATCATGGTTTTGGTCGTGGCCATGGGCGTGATCACACCCCCGGTGGGCATGAACGTCTATATCGTCAAGGGAATTGCCGCGGACGTCCCCCTGGAAACCATCTTCAAGGGAATCTGGCCGTTTCTGGCAGCGTTGATCGTCTGCATCGCCATTCTGCTGGCCTTCCCCGCGCTGACCACGTTTTTACCAGGCCTGATTTAGCCTCGGTGTGGTGTCGCGATGAAGAGATTTCCATGTCGTGGGGACGGTCGGATAGGGTGCGGCGGGTCTGATTTTCCGGGGTGCTGGGCCATAGGGAGCGTTGCATTTGGGTACGGTTCGGTGCTACGAAATGGCTCTTTTCGATTATCCAGACCTTGTTTTTTCTGAGGGATACCGATGAAGACATATCGGATCAAACGCTTTTTTGCCGGGCGCTTTTTTACCGGGGTTTCCTTGCTGATCACCTTTGCCTGCGGGGCGGATGTCGCTGAAGCGGAAACCGTGTACGTGTCCGATGTTCGCGAAATTTCCAAACGGGCAGGGCCGTCCACCGAGCACCGGATCCTTCAAGTGTTGCCCGCTGGAGCGAAAATGGAAGCATTGTCCGAACAGGCCGGATGGTTGCGGGTCCGTGGCCCAAACGGCATTGAGGGCTGGGTGCTGAAGCGTTTCACCAGCGAGGAAATCCCGGTTTCCTTGAAGTACCAGGAGCTTCGTGATGAATATGACGAGCTCTATGCTGCATCCAGCGGCGCATTGGGGCGAATCGCCGAACTGGAGGAGGTCAACCAGAACCTGTTGGAGACCTTATCGGAAACCTCCAACAAGCTTCTGGATCTGGATCGTGAACACGTGGCCCTTCAAGTAGACGCGGCCGATGTCCTGGATTTGCGGCAGCGGTATGATCGAACCGTTGTCGATCTGGCCGAGGCGCGGAGCGAGGTGGAGACCTTGCGCCAAGAGAACAGCAAGTTGAAGTCCTGGGACCGTTTTTACTGGTTTCTCGCCGGCGGAGCGGTCTTTTTGGTGGCTTGGCTGGCCGGAGTGATCACCGGGCGTTTGCAGGGCAAGCGGCGGAATACCCTGCAATATACCTGATCGCGAAGCAATTTGAACAACACAAGGCCCGAACGCCGTACGCGAGCACGGTTAATGGGCCGCAACACAGCGAGGAGCACCATGCTCAGCAATGATGAAATGGCTGATCGGGTCATGGATCGGATTGCCGCGCGTATTTCCGAAGAATTACGCGGAACCATGGTCCAGGCCCTGGAAAGAGAGTTGCAGAAGAACATCAGCCGATCACTGATGCAAGGTGAGTTCTACCGGACCCTGAACGCGGAATTGCAGGACGGGTTGAAGCAAATCTACAAGGAAATCGCCGAAGCCAAGAAGTACGACGGACAGGCCCCGATCGTGGGCGGTCAAACCTCCGCCCTGATTTCCGAAGCCTCGGACCAACTTGACGAGATTCTCAAGGCCACGGAGCAGGCCGCGGTCCAGGTCATGGACATCGTGGAAAACCAGATGGAATTGCAGGCCGAGATGACCGCGACCCTGGAACGTTTCCGCAGCGGCGGGGCCAGGGCCGCAGACGTGAACTCCCTGATCGCGACCAACCAGCGCCTGAGCGAGGACTTCATGCGGATCATGACCGCCTTGTCCTTCCAGGATCTGACCGGCCAGCGGATCAAGAAGATCATCACCGCGATCAAGCAGGTGGAGCGGATCACCACGGAACTGTTCGTGGCCACGGGGTTGAAGATCAAGGGAATTGACGAGAACCCGGAAAAGGACTTCCAGGCCCTGAACACGGAAGCCAAGCAAAAAGCCTCGGAACTCAAAGGGCCGCAAACGACGACCAACCAGAACGACGTGGATGATCTGCTGGCCCAGCTTGGGCTGGACTGACGCTCACCACAATCCCTCCAGCGGTCCTCCCTTGGCCGCGAGCAGATCCACCCTTTTTCCCACTTCCGTATCCGGTTCCAGGGCCGGTGCATGGTGGGGCTTTGCTCGGGCGTCGATGACCAGGGGGCCGTTGCAGCCCCAGTGTTTGCAGGTCATGGTTTCGCCGACTCCATAGATGTCGCGGGCTGGATCGGAGCGGGTAAAGGTGGTCCAGAGGAAGTTGTTCAGGGTTCGGG
This sequence comes from Desulfonatronum sp. SC1, assembly GCF_003046795.1. NCBI lineage: Bacteria > Pseudomonadati > Thermodesulfobacteriota > Desulfovibrionia > Desulfovibrionales > Desulfonatronaceae > Desulfonatronum > Desulfonatronum sp. SC1. Next base: position 29,065 of record NZ_PZKN01000021.1, read on the forward strand.
CGACAAAGGCGCTGTCGTCGGCCACGATGATCAGGGGCCAGTCCATGAGTTGCTTGGCGGCGTGCAGTTCGCGGCAAAGTTCGGTCATGGCCGGATCCTGAGCGTGGCGGGCCCGGGTGCAGGCCGGACCTTGAATGACGAGGATTCCGGCCAGGACGTTCGGTGCGCAGACTTGGGGCGAGCCGAAGCCTCCCGGGAGGCGGAGGTCGCTGGGAAAAGACGTGGGCAGGGTCCGGCGGGGCGGACCGGCAGCGGCGATCACCACCTTGGAGCCTTGGTTTAGGCCCAGGCCGGAGTAGTCCAGGGTGTCCACGGTGGTCCGGGTTTGGAAGTGCAGATCCCGGGTCCAGTCCACCCGTTCCAGGACGTGGCGGAAAAACGCGGCGATGTCGTGGATGTCCGGAGAGTCGTCGGCCTGGTCGACGATGAACAGATATTTGGCCAGGGAGAGTTGGCCCTGGCCGAGGATGGCGTTGGCCTGGGTGAGCAGTTCACGGGGCGCTCGTTCAGAATCATAGGGCACGTAGCGCTCGCTGCCCAGGGCCAGGAGCAGGGGATGCACCCCGGCGGCGTCCACGGCGTGTACGGCCCGGACTCCCGGAAGCACCGTGGGGATGGCCTCGCCGGTGAGATCGTGGATCAGCGCGCCGAAGGTGGTGTCTTCCTGGGGAGGACGGCCCACGGTGGTGAAGGGCCAGACCGCGTCCGGGCGGTGATAAACCCGGTCCACGGTGAGTACCGGAAAGTCGTGCTCCAGACTGTAGTAGCCCAGGTGGTCGCCGAAGGGGCCTTCGGGCAGGGTTCTGGCACCGTTGACCACGCCGGAGATGCAGAAGTCGGCCTGGGCCGGCATGGGCAGGCCGTTGGCGGAGCGGACCAACTCAAGCCGTTGGCCGCCGAGTATTCCGGCGAAGCTGAGTTCCGGCATGCCCTCGGGCAGGGGCATCACCGCGGCCAGGGTCATGGCCGGCGGTCCGCCAATGAACACGTTCACCCGCAACGGTAGGCCGCGTTGCAAAGCCACGGCATGGTGTACGCCGATGCCCCGGTGGATCTGATAGTGCAGGCCCGCTTCCCTGTCTGGCGCATACTGGCCTCCGGAGAACTGGACCCGGTACATGCCCAGGTTGGAGTTCATCCAATTATTCGGGCCGGATTTGACCGGGTTTTCGGAATAGACCTGGGGCAGGGTGACGAAGGCCCCGCCGTCCCTGGGCCAGGAAACCTGGTTGGGTAGGTCGGAGAGGGCGCAGCTCTTGGCCAGGATCGGCCCGTTGGCCACGTATTTCGGTCGGGCGTTCCACAGGGTGCGAACCAGTCCCAGATATTTCCAGGGAGCGCGTAGCGCGTCACTCGGATCGACCTTCAGCCGGACCAGTTTTTCCAGGGCCGGGAGGGTGTCCCGGAAGATGTATCTGGCCCGGTCCAGGGTGCCGAACAGATTGCCCAGCATGGGAAAGTGGCAGCCCTTGACCCTGGTAAAGAGCAGGGCCGGCCCTCCAGCCTGGTAAACCCGGCGCTGGATGACCCCGGCTTCCAGGTACGGATCCACTTCCACGTCCAACCGGACCAGCCTTCCGGCAGCCTCCAAATCGCGAATGCATGCTTGTAGCGTGTCGTATCCCATGACGGTCTTGTACTCGACGGATTTTTCAGCGTCCAGTTTCATATTTTCGTGCCCGGTTGGGAACGCTGAATGAAGCCTGGCATAAATTGACGGAAGTCTTGGCACCGACTATTCCAAGGATAACGGATGCCGCAATCGGCAATTCACCCTACTTTTTGATTCCAAAGGAGACTTCGTCATGTGTTCGGCTGAGAGTACGACATCCAAGAAATCAAGCGATACCCTCAAACTCGGACCAGTGGGATCGTTCATTACGCACCATTATAGGCATTTCAACGCAGCGGCCCTGGTCGACGCGGCTCGGGCCTATGACGCCTTTCTGCTTGAGGGCGGGAAGATGATGATCACCCTGGCCGGAGCCATGAGCACCGCGGAGTTGGGGCTGTCCCTGGCCGAGATGATCCGCCGGGACAAGGTGCATTTGATCGTCTGCACCGGGGCCAACCTGGAAGAGGACATCTTCAATCTCGTGGCTCACGATTTTTACGAACGGGTGCCCAACTACCGGGACCTTACCCCTCAGGACGAAGCGGAATTGCTGGCCCGGCATATGAACCGGGTCACGGACACCTGCATTCCGGAAATGGAGGCCATGCGGCGGATCGAGAAGGCCATGCTCCAGGTCTGGACCGCGGCGGACACCAAGGGAGAGCGATATTTTCCCCATGAGTTTTTTCGGCAGATTCTGGCCGCCGGGGATCTGGCCCCGTCCTACCAGATTGATCCCAAGAACTCCTGGATGCTGGCGGCCATGGAAAAGAACGTGCCCATGGTCGTTCCGGGCTGGGAGGACTCCACACTGGGCAACATGTACGCCGCCGCGGTGTTGCGGGGCGAGGTCAAAAACGTGCACACCGTGCGCACCGGGATTGAGTACATGACCTGGCTCGCGGACCACTACACCCAGACCACGAAGCAAAATCCTCTGGGCATGTTTCAGATCGGTGGGGGGATCGCCGGGGACTTCCCGATCTGCGTGGTGCCCATGCTCCACCAGGACATGGAGCAAATCGAGGTTCCGCTGTGGGGCTACTTTTGTCAGATTAGCGACAGCACCACCAGCTACGGCTCCTATTCCGGAGCCATCCCCAACGAGAAAATCACCTGGGGTAAACTGGGCGTGGACACACCCAAATTCATCATCGAATCCGACGCGACCATCGTCGCGCCGTTGATTTTCGCTTATTTGCTAAGTTGGTGACACTGCAGCGACACTTCCATATTCCATCGTCTGGCCAAGATGTTTAGCCACGGGGCACACGGGGAAAGAAACCCTGGTTTTCCCGAATATGTTCTCCGTGCCTCCTTGTGTGCTCCGTGGTTAATTCTTCAGATATGTCGGTTCTTGCCCCAAATTTCGTTGTATTGGAAATGATCACGACATGACCACGGGAACCGGCTGAATCGGCGAACAAGAAGGAGGAAAGGAGCATGCTACGGACAGTTGGAGTCTGCACCTGCCTGGCGATCCTGCTGATTGCCGGATGCAACTGGAGTCGCGACGGGCGTGATCCCGGCGAACTGACGGTGGTCCCGATCACAGATGTCGCTTATCTCTGTTCCGGCGAAAAGCGGGTCATGGCCCGGTATTATGTTCTCTCTGACAAGACGCTGCACTTTGTCCGTTTGGAGCTGCCCAACATGGAGGTGATCACCCTGCCCAACGCTGTTTCGGCTTCCGGTTCCAGGTACACCGACGAGCGGGAATTTGTTTGGTGGGTCAAGGGCCGGGAAGGTTTTCTGGAGAAGCGCGGCGAGGACGGGGAGTGGCGGCCGTATCTGGAGGATTGTCGCGAATTATGAAGAATTGAAGACTCCCTTGGAACTTTACCTTTATTGTCGATGAAAGGGGGGGAAGGGTTCTTTACGGCGGTCGATTTTCCTGCCATGTTATTTGTTTTTCGTGAATCCGGACACCTTTAGAAGAGCATCAAGGCAGAGCTATGCTTCCCATGGATTGTTTGCGGGAAATCGAGGAGCTGCTTTCCAGCGGCCAGTTGGTTCAGGATTTTCAGGGCGGATGCGAGAATGATCGGTTCGTGATCCTGGAATTCCTGGAAAAGTTGATGGACCTGGGCGAGGCCGCGGACGCCGCGGCCACGGAGGCCATTTTCAAGGGCTCTTACCTGGAGATGACGGCGGCTGCCAAGGACCAGAAATAACGGGTCTTGTCGCCGGAAGGGTAGCTTCGGACGGCCTGAAGGGACCAGCCCGACGGAAAGATTTTGGGCGGGGCCTCGTTGGCCATGATCAGGACCAGCCCTTCCGGTGCCAGCCAGGGGCGCACCAATTCCAGGAGTCGGGGCCAGGGCAGAAAGGCCCGGCTCAGGCACAAATCTAAGGGAGCCAGAGCGGGCAAAGCCTGTTCGGCCCGTTCCGGGCGAACCACTGTTTGACGCAGCCCCATGGCCGCGACGGCCTGGAGCAGAAAGGCCGTGCGCTTGCGGCGGATTTCCACCAGGTGATACGTTCCTTGCGGCCAGAACAGCCGCAAAGGCAGGCCGGGCAGCCCGGCCCCGGCGCCCAGGTCCACGGCCAGGGGTCTTTTCGGGTGGCTATCCGTGGCGTTTTTCAGCAGGGGCAGGGTGTCCAGAAAATCGGCCAACAGCCAACTGTCCGCCACCAAGTCCGTCAGGATGATCCTCCAGTCGCCGGGCCCCACCAGATTCATGCGTTGATTCCACTGGAGCAGCAGGCTGAGGTAGCGGCTTAATCCCAGGGCCTGCTCCTTGGTCAGTGTCCGGCCGAGGTCGGGGGTCAGGGCTATGATTTGGTCCGGTGTCGGCGGTGCCTGGGAGGTGGTTTTGGCGGTCATGGGACGATCCTTGGCCGATCACGGGGGAAAAGGCAAGAGGGAAGAGAGGGCTGAAGGCTGAGACCTGAAACCTGAGGTTTGAAAGTTGCAGCGGAATGGGAACGTGCTGTTATGGATGAAAAAAATATGAGTGAATCAACATCGAAAATCGTGGTTGTCTTTCCCGGCCAGGGTTCCCAGGAGCCGGGCATGGGGCGGGACGTGGCGGAGCGGTTTCCCGAGGTCATGGAGCTTTGGCGGCGGACGGAAAAGGCGGCGGGAGCGCCGTTGCGTGAAATCTACTGGGACGGCGCTGAGCAGGACATGGCCCGCACCAGATATCTCCAGCCGGCCATGACCGCGACCACCTTGGGATTGTGGATCGTGGGTCATGAACGCCTACAGGCAGAGGCCCTGGCCGGTCACAGTCTGGGAGAATTCGCCGCGCTAGCCGCGGCGCGGATTCTGGAAATTCCGGTGGTCCTGGAGCTGACTGCGTTGCGCGGACGCCTGATGGACGAGGTCGGGGAGGCCCAGGGCGGCAAGATGGCCGCGGTGCTCAAGCTTTCCCAGGAGGTGGTCCAGGAAATCGTGGACACGGCCCGGGGCGAAAGCGGCCAGGAACTGCGCATCGCCAACCACAATTCTCCGGCCCAGTTCGTGATTAGTGGGACCGCCGACCTGGTGGACCAGGCCGCGGCCCTGGTCAAAGAGCGCAAGGGCCGTGCCGTGCCCTTGGCCGTGAGCGGGGCTTTTCATAGTTCCTTGATGGCCGAACCGGCCAAGGAGTTCGCCGGAGCATTGAAGAAGTTGGATTGGCGCACGCCGCGCATTCCTGTCTACTTCAACGTCACGGCGGCCGTGGAGTCCGATCCGGCTCGCATCCAAACCCTGGTGGCGAAGCAGATGACCTCTTCCGTTCTCTGGACCCAAGGCGTTCAAGCTCAATGGGCCGACGGGGGCCGAACCTGGATCGAGCTTGGCCCCAAGGGGGTTTTGAGTCGGCTGGCTGGCGCGATTCTGGCCAAAAAGGATGAGCCTTGGGAGGCGAAGAGCGTCCCGGGGCTGGAGGCACTGGAGGCCTTTGCATCGGCTGAAACGGCATGATTGTCTGGGCATTTTTTTGCACCACGGGGAACACGGGGAAAGAAAGGGTGATTTTTGGTTATTTGGTTCTCCGTGGTGCAATCTTCAGCGGCGGTGATTGTTCCCCGAAAACGTCGCTGGAGCGTTATCCAACTTCAACAAAAAACAGTCATTATACCCAATGCGAGCACAAAACTATTTACGGGAATTGTTGACGCCCTTTTTGACGGAACATGATTTGGAGTGGACCTCGGCGACGACCCTGGAACCACCGAGAGACAAGCGTTTCGGGGATTTGGCCACGAACATGGCCTTCACCCTGTCCAAGAAGGCCGGAAAGAATCCCCGGCAGATCGCCCAGGAGGTGGAACAGCGTTTGGTCGGCCTGGGCGACGGGCGGTTGGCCAAGGTGGAGACCGCCGGTCCGGGGTTCTTGAATTTCACCCTGGCCCCGTCTTTCTGGCAACAAGGCGTTCTGGACATCCTGGATCAGGGCGACGAATACGGACAAACCGACTCGGGAAAAGGCCGCAAGGTCCAGGTGGAGTTCGTCTCCGCCAATCCCACCGGTCCGCTACATATCGGTCACGGACGCGGCGCGGCCCTGGGCGACAGTCTGGCCCGGATCCTGCGGTTCATGGGCCATGACGTGACCACGGAATACTATCTTAACGACGCCGGTCGGCAGATGCGGCTTCTGGGAGCCTCGGTCCTAGCCCGGTATCTGGAACTGCTCGGTCGGGGCGCGGTTTTTCCCGAGGACGGGTATAAGGGTGATTATATCCGGGAGTTGGCCCAAGGGTTGCTGGCCCAAGAGGAACTGGACGGGGACGGAGAACGACCAGCAAACCTTCCGGAGCAAGAAGCCCTGGACGTGGCCCGGGAATACGCCATGGATCGGATTCTGGCCGGAATCCGTAAGGATCTCCAGGATTTTCGTGTGGAACACCAGGTCTGGTTTTCCGAGTCCGCCCTGATTCGCGACGGGGCCGTGGAGCAGATCCTGGATCGCTTGCGAACGGATGGATTGGCCTACGAACAGGACGGGGCGCTCTGGTTCGCCAGCACTCGATACGGGGACGACAAGGACCGGGTGCTGCGCAAGTCCGACGGCTCGTTGACCTACTTGGCCTCGGACATCGCCTATCACGCGGACAAGTTCGAGCGCGGCTTCGACCTGGTGGTGGACATCTGGGGCGCGGATCATCACGGCTACGTCGGTCGGATGAAGGCCGCGGCCCAGGCCCTGGGCCGGGATCCGGAGGACTTGCAGTGCATTCTGGTCCAACTGGTCAACCTGCTCCGGGCCGGGGAGCAGATCGCCATGTCCACCCGGGCCGGGGAATTCGAGACCCTGGCCGACGTGTGCGCAGAGGTGGGCCCGGACGCGGCCCGGTTCATCTTTCTCAGCCGCAAGAGCGACAGCCATTTGGACTTTGATCTGGAACTGGTCAAACGGCAGACCATGGACAACCCGGTCTACTACGTGCAGTACGCTCATGCCCGGATTCATTCTCTGCTGGCCAAGGCCGGAGAAGCCGGGGTGATGCCTTGGCGGGCGACCCTGGAGACGCTGGCCCTGCTGGACGGAGAGGCGGATCTGGAACTGCTCAAAGCCCTGGACCAGTTCGGAGACGTGCTGGTTTCCGCCGCGGCCACCCTCAGCCCGCACCACCTCAGCCATTATTTGTTGGATCTGGCCGGGAAGCTGCACCGCTACTATACCACACATCCGGTTCTGGCGGCTGGTTCGCCGGAATTGGTTCAGGCCCGGCTGGCCTTGTGCCGGGCCGTGGCCCAGGTGTTGCGCAACGGGTTGGGTTTGTTGGGCGTGAACGCACCGGAGAAGATGTAGGCCGTTCTGAACATGGCGCAGAAGAACTCCAAACCCTCGGCTTCCTCCGGCGGAAAGAAGAAACGCTGGAGATTTGAACTGGGCCCCTTTGGGATGCTTGGCGTGGGATTGGTGGGCACGTTGGTCATGGCCTGGGCGTTCATTTTGGGCATTCTGGTGGGCAGAGGGTACCATCCGGAGTCGGTGATTCCAGAAATTGGATGGTCGCCTCCCCCACTGCCGACGCTCTCCTCGCCGCGAACCGTCTTGCAGCCCGAGGAGTTGCGGTTTCATGAGACGCTTCAGGAACGAGGCAGTCAACCTTTCCCTGAAGCGCCTCGTCGAGCTGAAGCGCCGCTTGTTTCGGCACCAGTTCGGCCGGATCCCCAGGCCCAACGGGAGGCCGTGCCTGATCCCGTCCCGGCTCCGGTAGTTGCCGCGCACGAACCGACTGGCCCGACGGAGCCTCTTGAATTCGCGGAGCCTCGCTTTGAGTTCGTCTACCAGGTGGCCTCGTTTCAGAATGACACCCAGGCCAGGGCGTTGCAGCAAAGCATTGCCTCCGCGGGATTGCTGGCTTCCGTGGAAGCTGGAATGGTCAATGATCGGCAATGGTATCGGGTCCTGGTCACGGTGCGCGGCTCTCAGGCCGAGGCGGATCTGGCCAAGTCGCGGCTCCAGGGTTTGGGCATCGCGGACCCTTTCCTTCGGGCCAAAAAATCTTTATGAGGCATTTCACTTCCTCGGGAGTGGAAACATTTTGTTTAGGAGGATCGAATATGATCAATTTTGTACCACGGCAGGCGTTTTTCACCAGGGGCATCGGCAGACACAAAAACAAACTTCAGTCTTTCGAGTTGGCGTTGCGCGACGCCGGGATCGAAAAGCTGAATCTGGTTTATGTGTCCAGCATCTTCCCTCCAAACTGCAAAATGGTCACAGTGGAAGAAGGGGTGAAACAGCTCAGTCCGGGACAGATCACCTTTTGCGTGATGGCCCGCAACGCCACCAACGAGAAGGGGCGTTTGGTGGGGTCAGCCGTGGGCATGGCCTTTCCGGCCAGCAAGGAGCACTACGGCTACATTTCCGAGCATACCGCCTTTGGGGCCGATGAGCAGGAACTGGGCGACTTTGCCGAAGACCTGGCCTCCACCATGCTGGCCACCACCCAGGGCGTGGACTTCAACCCGGAGACCGCCTATGACGAAAGGCGACAAATCTATCTGATGAGTGGGAAAATCATCGACTCGGCCTCGGCCCCGGTGGTGACCATGGGGCAGGCCGGGGTCTGGACCACCACGGTTTCCGCCGCGGTGTTCCTCCCCTGAGGACGCACTAAAAAATGCCGTTAACGGGCCGAGGTGAATCCGCTTCCCTCGGCCCCTTTTTTTTGGGCAGTTCCGTTTTTCAAGGAGCAATGCCAAGGAGTAGCGTTAGACGACATGAACATTCGACGTATCGATACCCTGCGCAATGGAGAGGAAGACGGCTTGACGCCCTTGAAAACCCTGGATTTGGATGCCGTGGAAGATTTCGACGAACTGGTGACGGCCATGTCCCGCACCGCGTTCGGCGGGCGCAATCTAGGTGAGGCTCTGGACGTCCTGGAGGCCATGGTCAGCGATCCGGAATGTATGGTAGTGGGGACCTTTTCCGGGGCGATGACCGTGGCCAAGATGGGCAAGGTGCTCTGTCGGATGATCGACAACGGCTGGTTGAACATCATCGTGTCCACCGGTGCGCTGATGGCCCATGGGTTCATCGAATCCATCGGGCTACGCCACTATAAGCACGAACCGCACCGGATGAACGACTCCGCGCTGTTCGAAAAGGGCTACAACCGGATTTATGACACCCTGGAGCCGGAAACTAATTTCATGCAGGCCGAACGGGTCATCGCCCGGGTGATGGAAGAAGTGGGCGACGATGCTCATTTGAGTTCGGAGAGCTTGTGCCGGGCCATCGGTCGCCACCTGGCCGAGAATTATGAAGGCCCGGGGATACTCAAAAGCGCCTACGCCAAGGAGGTGCCGGTGTACATCCCGGCCTTCACGGATTCGGAACTGGCCCTGGACGTGGCCTCGCACATGTTGCGCAACCATCCGGAGTGGCAGTCCCTGGACATCGACGATCCGGCCAAGCTCCCGTTCCAGTTCAATCCGTTTCTGGACCTGTTCAGCTACACCAAGCGTATCCTGGCCGCCAAGCGGATTGGGATTTTCACCATTGGCGGGGGCGTGCCCCGGAACTGGGCCCAGCAGGCCGGGCCGTTTCTGGAGATCCTCAGCCAACGCGTTGAGTCCATGAAAACCACGGCCCGGCGCTTCCATTACGCCGTGCGGATCTGTCCGGAACCGGTGCATTGGGGCGGGTTGAGCGGCTGCACGTACCAGGAGGGCATCTCCTGGGGCAAGTTCGTCGCGCCCAAGGACGGCGGGCGGCACGCGGAGGTGCCCAGCGACGCGACCCTGGTCTGGCCCCTGTTGATCAAGGCTCTGGAGCAACGCTTGGCCAAGCGCGGGGCCGAGCGCGTCACCGGAACGAACTCGGACTCCGCACGCGGGAAGCGAGCATGAAGCGGTTCGTGATCATCGGCAACGGACCTGCGGCCAACAGCGCCGCCGAGGCGATCCGCAAACAGGATCAAGCCTCGTCCGTGACGATGTTTTCCCGCGAATTCCAAGGCCACTACTACACCCCGGCCCTGCCGGAATTGGTGTCCGGGGAAAAGACCGCGGAGAAGCTGATCGTCCATGGACCCCAGTGGTATGAGCGACTCGGAATCGAATTGCGTTTGGACTGTCCGGTCCAGGACGCCGACCCTGAACGCCGCCTGGTGATCACGGCGGAGGGCGAGGAGGTGGGGTACGACGCTTTGCTCCTGGCTACGGGCGGCAACGCGTTCGTTCCGCCCATTCCCGGAACCGGCGACCTGAAAGTGATTCCGGGAGTGTTCACCTTGCGGACCATGGCCGACGCGGAGCGGATTAAGGCCGCGGCGGGCCAGGGGCGGCGGGTGGTGCTGATCGGCGGTGGGTTGTTGGGGTTGGAGGCTGGAAACGGCCTGCTCCGGATCGGCGCCCACGTGGAGGTGGTGGAGGTTTTTCCGCGTCTGCTGCCTCGTCAGACCGACTCGTTGGGGGCCAAGCTGCTTCAAGGGCTGTTGGAAACCATGGGGTTCGCTTTTCATCTGGGCAGGAAGACCGAGCGGATCGCCCGGACGCCTGACGGCCTGGAGGTTCTCCTGGACAACGGAACCAGCCTGGCAGCGGACATGATTCTGATTTCCGCCGGGGTCCGTCCGGAACTGGAACTGGCCGGAAAGCTCGGCTTGGCCGTGGATAAAGCCGTGCTGGTGGACGACCGGATGCGGACCTCCTTGGCGGATGTGTATGCAGCCGGGGATGTCTGCGAACACCGGGGCCGGTATTACGGGATCTGGCCCGCGGCGGTGGAGCAGGGCCGGGTCGCCGGAACGAACATGGCCGGAGGGTCCGCGGAGTATGCGGGCACGGTGCCGAGCAACTCCCTGAAGGTGGCCGGAATCGCCTTGACCGCCTTCGGCGAGATCGACGCCGAGGGTCGCCACCAAGCCCTGGTCTTCCAGGGCCAGGCAAACGGCCTGTACCGCAAGGTGGTCCACAATCAAGGCCGGATGCTCGGCGGGATTTTTCTCGGCGACGAGCAGGGGGCCAGGACCGCGCTTACAGTCATGCGCCGGGATCAGATCCTCAGTCCGGAAATACGGGCATTATTTCCTGCGGAATCAGCATAGACCCCGGACGGGATCTGATTTTTTCAGCCTTTCAACCAAAAATTCACGACATCTCATCATGCTTCCGCAAAATTCTGTTCGTGCTCAGCGAAGCGGTGCCCGTAGCTTGTGCTCGAAATCCAGATAATGGCAAAATAATCGAAGGAATCCGATTACGAGCACCGCCGACAACGGCTGAGTACGAGCAAGAATATTACCGGATAGCGCGTTTACCGATCGACCATCACCGAACCGCGTTCAACAGTCATTCTATCCGGTTTCCGGCTGCGAAGCCGGGAGACTGGGCAGCACGACGCTGATCATCGTTCCGGTATCTCCGGAAGACGTCACGGAAATTGTCCCTCTCTGTATCCTGGCGATCAAGGCCGCCGAGTACGCTCCCAGGCCGGTGCCGTGGCGCTTGCCCGCGGTGACGTATTTCTCGAAAAGCCGGTTTCGGATGGCCGTCGGAATTGCGCCATGGTTGTGGATGGTGATTTGCGAACCGTCCTGGACCGTCTTCAGGCCGATGGTGATCGTGCCGCCCTTGGGCGAGGCCTCCACCGCGTTCTTGAGCAGGTTGGAGAGCATGGACAGGCAGAGCAGTTTTTCGCCGTAAACGAAAAAGCGTTCTTCCGAGGTCGGTCGGCGCCCATTGACCTCCATTTCCACCCGCAGTTGCATCACCCTGACGAATTGGTCGATTTGAGGGAGAACCTCCCGCACCAGAGCCATGACCTCCACGGGCTCGGGCTCCAGTTCGTAGCTGCCCTGCTCCATCTTGAACAGATCCAGTGACAGGTTGATCTGATTGAGCATGTTGTGGCCGGCATCGCGGATCATGGCCAGCGAGTCGATCATGGTCTTGGAAAGCCCGGGCTGATGGAGGAGTATGTCCGGCAGGCCGATGATCGCTCCCAAGGGGGCTTTGAGGTCATGTCTGGTGATGCGCTCCACGTCGGCTTTGAGGTGTTCCAGCTTACGGTGGGCCGTGATGTCCACGGCCACGTAGAGCGAGGTGTCCGCCGTCACCGGGGATATGGAAATCTCCCAGGTTTTTCCCACTGCTTCGATTTGGAGCGGAGTGTCGAATTTATTCAGTTTTTCTGCCAGGGTCATGGATACATGAATTTCCCGGCGCACAGGCTCCGGAAAAAAAGAGCCGCTGGCCGACTCGTTGGGCGTGATGCCCATGAGCCGGGCTTCGGCGTTGGCGAACAGAACCTGGAAGGTGGCGGTGTTTAACAATACCAAGGGGTAGGGCAGGCTGTTGAGGATCAGTTCGCGCATTTTTCGTTGGGTCATGGCTTCACGCTGGAAGCGGATCGTCTCGTTGCAGCGTTCCAATATCCCGAGCAAGTCTTGAATAGAAACCGGTTTGGAGAGAAAGCCGTCGGCCTTGAGCTGAATGCCTCGTTTCAGAATGCGAGGGTCCTCCAAGCCGGTGATCAGAACGACCTGGGTGGTGGGAGACAAGGAGCGGATGGCTTGACCCATTTCCAAACCGTCCATGCGGGGCATTTCCATGCCCGTGAGCACGATGTCCGGACGGCTGCGGGCAAATTCGAAAAAGCCTTCATGGCCGTCCCTGGCGCCGAAAACTTGACGGACGTGAGGGCGGAGCAATTCTTGCAGAATTTCCAGGGTGACGGGCTCGTCCTCGACGCAAAGCACCGAGATGTCGTAGTAAGTCGAGATTTTTTCGGTCATTGGGAGACTCTTTGATCAGTTGCGGTTTTGCGCGTGAGCAGGATGAAATCATCTGGCCACACGGAAAAACTCTTCGGCCCAGGTCATGGCCTGGGCGTAGCAGGTGCCGACCTGGAGAGGGTTCAGCTCAAGTTGAGCAGCCAGGATATCCACACGGGCCCATCGTCCCTGTTCAAACTGGACGGCCAGCTCCAGCCATGGGGCATAAGGGCTTGGACGGCCGCAAAGAGTCGCCTTGAGGGCGTCGGCCAAAGGCAAGAAGTCCACCAGGGTTGGCATGGGCATGTCGAACATGGCGTCCAGCAGGGAGAACAGTCCCAGCAGGAAAAGCTCATCAGAGTTCACGTCCTGGCGGCCTGATCCCGTGAGTTCCAGAAAACGCGCTCGTTGAGTCGAGAGCAAGGGGAGCTGGGAGGTTTTTTCCGGAGGCGAGAGGTCCGTGAGAATGACCATGCGCAACCAGGTTCTTGCCTGTTTCGCGCCCAGGTAGGCGATGGCTCGCTGTACTGTGGTGATCGGCTGGATTACTCCGAAAAAGGGAGAGTTGAGAAACCTGAGCAGGCGATACGTCAAGGAAACGTCGTTTTGAAGGATCTTGGCGATTTCATTCCAGTTTTCTCCGTAATTGTCCAACATTTTTAGAATTTTTAGTCGAGCGACCTGGGTTGATGAGAGTTTTTTCGAGACGATGGTTTCCGGTTTCTGGAAGAAAAACCCTAAGAAGAGCTCAGCGCCCAAGCTTTTGGCGGCAGAGAAAGCCTCCGGAGATTCGACCCGTTTGACCAGGACCGGAATGCCGGTTCGGGTCGCGGCGATCATGGTCTGGGCGAAAACCTCGGGTGATTCGGTCAGAGCGTCCACGACAAGGTAATCTGCTTCGACCAGGAGGTGCCGACAAGAGTCCAGCAGTCCGTCCAGGGCCAGCCGGTAACCCGTGGCGCGCAGCTTGGTGATGACCGCTGGCAGACTCCCGTCCCGGCAAAGGCCGGGGGTCAGCTTGATGATCGTATTGTTCGGCGGCAGGGCGTAGGGGATCTCGTGGAGCAGGGCCGTGGTAGAGAATTCCATCAGCAGGTATGTGTCGCGGGCTAGGTCCAGGCTTGGAGATGTCGCCGCCTCCAGGACGACTTGCACCGTGGCTTGGTCCTGGTCTTCAAATCGAGCCGACTCGGCCTGTTCGTCGCTCCTATAGAGGAGTTGATAGCCCCACAGATTCATGTTGCGGTCGAATATGGGGTGGCGGGCAAAAAAGCAGGATTGGGCGGATGGAGGTGTTGAGGAAGATGGGCGCATTATATGGAATTCCTTCGTAATGATATAGATTGAGTACGCGCTGTGCTTGCGCGGGTGGTGTCCGGTTCAGGGCCGTGGATTGATGAAGGGCCTGGATCGCGTTGCCGTCATGGTGTACAACGAAAGCCCTTGGTCGACAATTGCCCAATGGCGGTCTTCAGTGGAGCTGGACCTGTTTCCTGTTGGCGTTATTTCGTTTCATGCCGACGTTGCGACCAGGGAGGTGCTTGACGCAAAGCAAGTCGACATGCCAAGGAAAAAACGATTTGACTGATGACTCTTCGGCGTGTGGTTTGCCGAAGGATTCTCGGTTGGCTTTCTTTAACCGCGACAACGAGGAGAAGCTCAACTGATGGACATCTGTACAGCCGTAGCCGCGACAAAATCCGGCGAACTTCTGGAGCAGGCCATGGTGGAGCGGGCCAAGTTGATCGTGGTTCCTGCGCTGCTGAGCCATTCACCCAAGTCCGTGGCCGGGACGATTACTTCCTTCACCGTAAAAAGCACTAACCTGGAGTTGATCTCCTTAGGTGGGCTGACCATTGACAGCTGGCTGCGTAACGGGGTCACCTGCTACTTTCAGTTGAGTGACAGGGCCAAGGCCTGCGAGTTTTATTACAACTTCGCCTCCCCCATTCTTTTCCTGACCAAACAGCCCGGAGGATACGCTTGCGTCCTACAGACTCCCGAGGCCCTTTCCCTGGGGCAGCGCCGGTCAAGCATGCGGATTTTTCCCAGGCCGGAATATGTCTTGGGCTTTTCTCTCTGGCCTAAAGGGCAGTTCATGACTCGATGTCCGGAGACGAACAGGGTCAAGCTGAATCCGCCGCTGATCAACAGTAACCATCTCCAGGAGAATCAAATCCAACTCCTCGATCTTTCGGCAGGAGGTATGAAGTTAAAAATCCGGCATGTCGGCTTGAAGAACGTGATAGCGGCTTGGGAGGAGATGCCAGGCGTGGTGATTTGGCTGGTCCTGCATGATCCCCAAAAGAAGCGCAACATGACGCTCTGGTTCAAAGGGAGAATCTGTTATAACCATG
The DNA here is from genome assembly GCF_003046795.1 of Desulfonatronum sp. SC1. NCBI lineage: Bacteria > Pseudomonadati > Thermodesulfobacteriota > Desulfovibrionia > Desulfovibrionales > Desulfonatronaceae > Desulfonatronum > Desulfonatronum sp. SC1. The sequence continues at coordinate 44,206 of NZ_PZKN01000021.1, forward strand.
TCGATCACTCTACCAAGGATATCGTCAGCGGTCTTGAACTGACGACCGAAGGCATCAAGGAAAAGAGCGGAAAAATGGTATGGCGCACGGTAGAGCGTCGAATGATCAAAGACCTGGCCACCTGGACCTATGAGCGATATCTGGAAGCAACCACACGGGGTGTGCGCTGAGCGAAAGCCTTTGACGCATCGCATGGCTTGCTCGGCAAAGGCGGGTGTTCAGTCTAAGGGGTGGGCGAACCGTGATTGTGCCGACAGACTATCCTTTCAATGTTTCCCGCACTTTGGCAGCCAGTTCCCGGAGTTTGTAGGGTTTGGCGATGAAGCCTTTGGCCCCTGCGTAGAGGACGTCGCGGACATGCCCATGGGCCGTGTAGCCGCTGGCGATCAGGATCCGGATGTCCGGGTCGCGGGTCAGCAGTTCACGCATGCATTTCAGTCCGCCCATGCCGGGCATGTTCAGATCCAGGAGCACCAAGTCGATCTCTAGTCCTCGTTTGGTGTACAAAGCCAAGGCCTCTTCCCCGCTGGAGGCATGGAGCACCGTATACCCGAACTCCTCCAGGGCCTCCTGGGTAATTTCCCGTAGAGCCTCCTCATCATCCACCACCAGGATGGTTTCCAGGCCCCCTTCCGGATGCGTTTGGGCGGATTGAACATCTTCCGAAAGCTTGTGGCCGACCAAGGCCGGCAGGTAAATGCTGAAGGTGCTGCCCGCCCCCTCGGAGCTGGAACAAAGGATATATCCGTTCAGGCTTTTCACGATCCCGTAAACCGATGCCAACCCCAGACCCGTGCCTTTGCCCGCTTCCTTGGTGGTGAAGAACGGGTCGAATACTTTTTGGCGAACTTCCTCACTCATGCCCATGCCCGTGTCCGAGATGCTTAGTTGAACGTAATCGCCCGGCGGAATTTTGAAAAACGTGAAAGCTCGTTCCTGCTCGAACCGTGCGTTGCACGTCTCAATGGACAATCTGCCGCCGTCGGGCATGGCGTCCGCTGCGTTGCCGCATAGGTTGAGCAAGGTCTGTTGGATTTGAACCGGGTCGGCATGGACGGGCCACAGGTCGCCGCTCAGCCCCATTTCGATTTCGATCATCCGGGGAATGGTCTGGGTCAGGAGCTTGTGCGTCTCCAGAATCTCCTGGTTCAGGTCCATGGGGTGGGAGTCGCTTTCCATCTTGCGGCTGAAGGCCAGCATTTGTCGGATCAGGGACTTGGCCCGTTCACAGGCTTGTTGGATGTGGTTGAGCCCTTTGAAATCCGGGGACTCTGAGGGTTTTCGGGCCAGCAGGAGTTGGGCGTAACCGCTGATTCCCTGGAGGAGATTGTTGAAGTCATGGGCAATGCCTCCTGCCAGGGTGCCCACGGCCTCCATCTTGTGGGCGTGGCGAAGCTGTGCTTCCAGCTTTTGGCGTTCGGCTTCGGCCTCTTTGAGGGCGGTGATGTCCGTCAAAAAACCGTTGTAGGTGGCCTGCCCGTCCCTGTCTTTTTTCTCCCTGACGTTCAGCGAAACCCAGAATCGCTGGCCGTCACATCGTTTCCACTCCACTTCGTGGTGGAGCACGTGACCGCGGCGGGAGAGACGGGTCTTGAGTTCTTCGCGTTCCTGAGGGCGGACATAGAGCTGCCGGGCGATGTCCGTGATTTCGGCGATCATCGTGGAGGGAGTATCGTACCCGGCGAGTCGGGCCAGTTCGGGGTTGACTGAGAGAAATCGTCCATCGGGGTGGGTTTGAAATATCCCCACCGGCGCGGTTTCAAAAAGTTCTCCGTACTTCTCCATGCTCTCCCGCAGTTCCCTGGTACGTTGCTCCAGGCGGTCCTCCACCCGAAGAAGGGTCCGTTCCCGACGAGCCTTGGCGCAAACTTCCACCGCGTATTCCGGTGCAAAGGGCTTGCGCAGGTAGGCGGCGGCTCCTTTTTTCATGCAGTCCAGGGCCAGCCCCGGCTGCGGGTCGCTGGTCATCATGAGGCAGACGCAGTTCGGACTGGATCGGCCAAAGTCCTCCAGGAGGTCGTCGCCATGGCCGTCTGGCAGATGATAGTCGATGACGGCTACGTCGTAAGCTTTGCTTTGGAACATATCCACGGCCTCGCAAGCGGTCAGGGCCGTGTCCGCCAAGTAACCGTGAGCCTCGAAGGTCCGCTTCAGCAGATTGGCCAGGGTCGTGCCGTCCTCCACCAGCAGCACCCGCGGCTGGGATGCGCGGAAGCTGCCCTGGAGCATGGCCGTCACGGTATCGCGGAAATGGCGGATGTCTTGAGGCAAGGCCAAAAAGGCGCTGGCGCCGGTTTCCGTGGTCAGTCGCTCGGTTTCCTCGCCGGAGAAGGTGGCTGAAATCACCAGGATGGGTGTCTGGTTGAAGGCCCGGTACTCCGGAGACCGCAACAACCGACAAAACCGCCAGCCGTCCAGGCCGGGCATGTACAGGTCCGTGACGATCAGATCGGGCTTGTCGGCCTGCATGGCCGGCAAGGCCTGTTCCGCGCTCTCGAATCCTAGGGCTTGCAGTCCTTCCTTGCGCAGCAAATCGACCAGCAGTTTGCATTGGGCCAAGCTGTCGTTGACCACGACCACGGTTTGCGGTGAGTTCGGCATGGGATGAAGAGGTGGTTGATGGTCAGTAGGCATGAACCGGATTCCCCCACGCCTACGTTACTACCAGTTTTCAAGAGCAAAGAAAACACGCAGAAATCCTTCGGACTGACCAGTAATCGGCGTTTGCGACGGGCCACATGGTCCGTTTTTTCAGTGTTATTTCGAAAAAGCTCGCTCAAGGTCGTATCTTCCCGGAACTCCAGAGGCGCGACGTCTGGCTTTCCCTTTTTCATGCTGGTAGGAATCGTGCCTGGGCAAGATGTGGCGAGGGCGGTTAGTGTCCTGCTATTTTAAGCTGATATTGGAAAATAAACAGTCGAACCAAGGAGTAACCATGAGCAGCTTGGACGGGTTTCGCGACTTGGATTTCATGGAACAGATCGTCCTGCTCGGGGATGTCCAAGCCAAGGCAGACGGCGCGGCGATTGCCGAGCTTCGTGAATTGTTCGTTACGCCGGTGGGGGACCGGGCGGTGGATACCATGTTGCGTAAGGTTTTGCGAGAACTGTTGTTGCGGCATCCGAAGGAACTGGTCGGCGGGCTCAACGCGGAGAGCCTGGAACTGGCCAGATTTTGTGTGGTCCTGTCAGGTGAAGCGCGTTTGGCCGAGGCGATGGCCCCGTTGATGGAGTTGGTTCGAGCCTGGCGGGAAGACCGTGAGGCGCTACATGACTGTCTGATCGCCCTGGGCCGGATCGGTGACCACGCCGCAGTGCCGGTATTTCGGGAGAATCTCGTTCATGAAGACGATTTTATCGCCTGCGCCTGTGTCTCAAACCTCGGGATTTTTGGCGATCAAATTTGCCAACCGCGTCTGGAGGCCATGATCAACGCCAATGAAGCTCCGGAGCGGTCCGGAGAATGTCTGGCCACCACCTGGGTTGCCGTGGAGGCGCTGTTGGCACTGGACTCGGACAATGCGCTGGCCTACCTGGCCTCCAAGATCCACCACGCCAATCCCACTGCCCGCCGTTTGATTCAGCAAGGGTTGGTGCATAAGGGCGACCGCGCCGTTCCATTTCTGACGGATCTGCTGGGTAGGACGGAGGATACGGATGAAAAAATCCTCCTGGCCAATGCCCTGGGGTACATCGGATACAGAGCGGTGGCGAACGACCTGATCGACGCTCTGGAATCGGGACGGCTGGGAACCGCCAATGAGCGGTTTGCCGGTTACGAGGCTTTGGGGCGGATTCCGGGCATGAAGAGCATTGTTTTTCTTCAGGGGGCGTTGTGGCGGGAAACCGATCCTTTGGTACTCCTTGCTATTGTAAAAGGGTTGGACGGGTTGAGCGTCGATGCCGTGGCTCAAGGTGTTGCCAAGGACATTGAGGCCCGGCTCGCCGAAACTTCGGAGGCTGTCAGGCCCGTATTGAGGGCCGTGGCGACCTCGGGGGCGGGGACTTTGTTCGCGGCCCTGGCCTGCCTGCCGGGCTGCGGTCCGTTGGTGCTGGAGATGGCCGCTTTGGATGCGGATGCATTGACCAGGGAAGCTCTTGCTCAAAGCCTTTCAGCGCGGGGGATGGGACGGGAAGCGGAGGCGCTCCGTCTGTCCGGGGCCACGGACGAAGGGTCGTGGCATCGGAAGCGGATGCTGGCCGTGGACGACTCCGAGGCCATGCGCTCCTTTTACGCCCAATTCGGGTCTTTCGCCGGATATGACGTCCAAACCGCGGAGAACGGTCGAGTGGCTTTGGATATGGTGGAGAGCGGGGATGAGTTCGATCTGGTGGTGGTGGATATGAACATGCCGGTGATGGACGGAATCGAGCTGGCCACCAAACTGCGGGCCATGCCGGAGCTGGCCGCCTTGCCGATCCTGATGGCCACCACGGAGTCTTCCAAGTCCCAGGCTCGCATCGCCAGGAACGCCGGGGTGAATACGTTCGTCGTCAAGCCCTTCACACATGATCAACTGCGGGAAAAGATCGTCAACCTGGTTGGAAACTGACCGTCACGACTTTTCCCGGAGCCGTTCGGCCGTGGTGGCGGCCTCGTGCTGAAAGGCTTCCCACTCCCGTTGAAGATCCGCTCTCGCTTGGCTGGTTTTTTCCCAGTCCTGTTCATGTATGGCGTACATGACCTGGATGCAACAATCGCGCATGCGCTCCGCGCCAATGTCGGAGCAGGCCCCCTTCAAGCGATGGGCCGCCTTCCCGATTTCCGGATACTGGGAGGCCAGCAGGCTCTCCAGGGCACTCATGTCGTTGGGAGTCTCGTGCAAAAAAACCTGGAGCATTTCCAGGGTCATTTCCAGGTCTTCGTCGTAGCGCTTCAAAGCGTCCTGGTGATTGAAGACCTGGGAGGTCGAAGCGTCCACGTCCGCGGTCCTTTCCTCGACGACCGGGGAGCCGGAGAGGCTTGGTCGTAAATATCTGTTGAGCATGGCTACGAATTCTTTTTTGGCAAAGGGCTTGGCTAGGTAGTCGGTCATCCCGGCAGCCAGACATTTTTCCCGGTCTCCCTCCATGGCATTGGCGGTCAAGGCGATGATCGGGATGCCCCCCCCATTTCTGTCCTGCTCCATTTCCCGAATCCATCGCGTAGCCTCGTAGCCGTCCATGATCGGCATTTGGCAATCCATGAGCACCAGATCGAAGCGCCGGGTGGCGATCATTTCCACGGCCTCTTTGCCGTTGACGGCGGTGGAGGTCGTCAACCCCATTTTTTTAAGAATGGCGACAACGGATTTGCGGTTGATGGGGTGATCCTCCGCCAGAAGAATATCCACGTCGGCCCACTGTTCGCCAGACTTTGAACAAACCGGCGTTGGAATCGGGCTGGGAACGGCGGCGGGTTCCTCTTCAAGGAAGATTTTTACGGGAGGTGCGGCTTGGGGATCTGGGCTAGACCGGGAGCGTAGCGTGGCCTGGATGGGCGGAACTTCATTCTGAACACCGGGCTGGTCGCCCAAGGGCAGTTCCAGATCAAAGGAGAAGGAGGAACCCGCGCCCAGGGTGCTTTCCACCGTCAGCTTACCGCCCATGGCCTGGACCAGTTGCTTACTGATGGCCAGTCCCAGCCCTGCGCCACCGTATTGGCGGGTAGAGCTGGAATCGGCCTGGGTGAAATGATCGAAAATTTCTTGCAGCTTTTCCGGGGCGACCCCGATACCCGTGTCCTGGACCGAAAAATGAAAGACAGCGTTCGATCCCGTGGTGCGTTTGCAGGATATCTCCAGGAGGACATGCCCCGTGTCCGTAAATTTGACCGCGTTCCAGCCAAGGTTGAAGAGAATCTGGCGCAATCGCAGGTTGTCTCCCAGAACCATACGCGGGGCACGCACGTCGTAGCGCGAGATGATCTCGATCCGTTTGTCCTTGGCCCGGGCGGAGAGGATGGCCGTAAGTTGGCCCAGTTCCTGTTCCAGGTCGAACTCCCGAGCGGCCAGCTCCAGCTTGCCAGCCTCGATTCTTGAAAAATCAAGGGTGTCGTTGATCAGACCCAACAGGGACTCAGCCGAGACCGCGGCCATGTTGATGTATTCGATTTGTTCCGGGGTCGTCGTTGTGTCGCGCAGCAGTTCCATCATGCTGACAACGCCGTTGAGGGGGGTGCGCAGTTCGTGGCTCATGTTGGCCAGAAACTGGCTTTTGGCGATGTTGGCCTGCCTAGCCGCCTCGGCCAGCCTGTGGGCCTGCTCGGTTTCGTCGGCCAAATGGATATTGGCGGCCTCCAGGGCGTTCATGGATTTGCGCAACTCGACTTGGGTGGTGCGCAGGTTGGCCACCATTTCGTTGAACGTGGCAGCCAGCAGACCTATTTCGTCACGGGAACGGACGTCGGCTCGATGATGCAGTTCTCCGTGGGAGACCATGCGGGCCGTGTCGGTCAGGTTGAGGACGGGACGGGAGAGAGCCCTGGCCAGGACGTAGGTCGCCCCGGTGGCCAGAAGAATGATGGCCGCGGACCAGAAGATGGATCGGTGGATCAGTTCGGTTATGGCCTCCTGGATGTGGACCGTGGAGATCCCCAGCACGACGTGCCACTGCTGCTGGCCGATGCGAACTGGATGTACAAGCAAAATGCCGGTTTTTCCTTCCAGCCCGAGATCCTGCTCCTGAAGGGTCAAGGGCTTTCCGGTTAGCAGTTCCTTTGGGACGGCATCGCCATAAGCCGAGCGGTCATGGGCCATGTAAACGGCGCCCTGAGGATTGACCACCCTGGCCGTGACGATACCTCCCGGTTGATCTCGGCCCAGGTCGTGCAGAAATTCTTCCAGGTAGGCCCAGTTCAGGGAGCCGAAGGCGTTGTGGGTGATGGACGCGATGGTCCGGGCCGTGATTTCCACCGAGCTGAGCAGCTGGTTGGTCATGGCCCGGCTTTCCAGTTTGACCGTAATCACGGTGCCCACGGCGATGGTCAGTAGCAACAGGAGCAGAACGGGAAAGACGATCTTGTGAAAAATGGACACCCGGATTTTAAAATTCCGGGCGGAATCCGATGCTGTTTGCTCGTTATCGGCCACGGGACACCGCCATGCCGGCTCAGGCCAGTTCTACCATTTCTCCGGGAACCAGTTCCAGGACCTCCACGTTGGGAGCGCGCTTGGCGGTGGTGGCCTTGAAGCGCTCCGCGTCCTGTTCCAAGACCGGGAAGGTGGCGTAGTGCTCGGGGATGACGATGCGCGGCTGGATCATGGAGCAGGCGTGGGCCGCTTCCTCAGGCCCCATGGTAAAGACTCCGCCGATGGGCAAAATGGCGATGTCCGGCTTGTAATAATCTCCGATGATGGTCTTCATGTCGCCCATCAGGGAGGTGTCCCCGGAGTGGTAGAGACGCAGACCGTTTTCAAAGTCGAAGATATACCCCACAGCCTCGCCCACGAAGCGGTTCGTGCCTTGGAAACCCGTCAACTGCGCCCCGGCGGAATGGAACGCCTCGACCATGGTGATCCCGACACCGTCAAAGTCCGCGGTGGCGCCCTTGTTGCCCAGATTGAAAGTCAGGCAGTTGGCTTTGGGAATCTCGCTCTTGATGAAAAAGCTCAGTTCCCAGGGGGCGATGACCTTGGGATCGTAGGTTTCGATCAGCTCCTTGGCGTCGCCCAGCATGAAGTGGTCCACATGCCCGTGGGTCCAGACAATGAAATCCACGGACGAAAAACTGCCCTGTTTCTTGTATTTCCCAGGACAGGCCGGACTGGTCATGATCCAGGGGTCGAAGAGAATCCGTTTGCCGTTGGTGGACACGAACAGGAAACTGCCGTGGCCGAGCCATTCGATGCCGATGGCTCCGGGTTTGCGGCTTTTGGGGAGAGGTGGGGAGGCTTCTGGGGCAGCCTGGGCCACTGTGGTTCCAAGGCCGACACCGCCGACTGTCAGGCCGATGGTCTGGAAAAATTGTCTGCGGGTTGTTTTCATGGGGCTCTCTTGTGGCAAGGCGGAAAGGGAGATGTATGGGATCTCGGTCAAAGGTGACCGGTCGAGTGCCGCGAAGCATGAGTGAATATCCACATTTGCATCGGAAGGGGAAATGTCAAGGATTCAGCTCACCTCGATTGAGGCTAAAGCCCGAGGTCCTCGTTGATCAGAACGATCTTGATCCGTCCTTTGGGAAAGGATTTTTCGGTGATTGTCCAGGTGTTGCAGACTCGTTCCGGGCTTTTGCAGTCCTCGCAAAAGCCCGTTTTGACGCAAGGGGTCTTCATTTTCAGGCGGGCGGCATTGGCCGGGGCGACGAATCCCTTGACCCGGAGCATGGCCTCCTCCACGTCCACGCAGAGCTTGTTGCGCCCCACCATAACCACTACATGCCGAGGTCCGAAGGTTAGCGCTCCGACCCGGTTGCCGTGCATGTCCAGGTTGATCAACTGGCCGCTTTCGGTCAGTGCGTTGGTCCCGGTGAAGTACAGGTCGCAAAGCAGGGCTTGACGGCGTAGTTCCTGTTTTTGGCCCTTGCTCAGGGACGGGTCGGAGGTGTCCAGTACCTTCAGCCCCTTGCGCTGTTTCAGGGCTTCCGTGATGCCGGAAGTGGAAAGGGTCACGGAGCCGCCCCAGGCCACCACCTCGGGATTTACCCCGGGGAGGATCACGTTCAGGACGGTCTCCTTGGCCTGGGTCAGGGTGTCCACCAGATAGGTCTCGAAATTGTTGCTTTCCAGCCCCTCTTGGGCTTTGTGCAGGCGTTTGCTCCAAAAATGCGTCAAATAGTCGCTCATAGGGATGCTCCAAAATATTTTGTTCACGGTTTACGGTTCAATGGTCACGGTTCAACGGCTCTGGTTGTCCAGAGTCATGAGGCGGATGCAAAAAGAAGCTGGGGCAACGTGGTTTGGGTCATGGTTCCCAGCGTCCGTTGCCGCGGCGCATTTCAATGTGTTGCACGCGTTTTACGCGTTCCACCCGTCCGCGATCACTGATGAAGGAATTGAGCAGCCAGCCCATGAGGCTGATGATCAGCGAGCCGAGCAGGGCGGAGCCGAATCCGGTCACGTGAAAGGAGCCGACCACGTCGGAGACCATCATCAAGAGCAGGGCGTTGATCACGAACAGAAACAGGCCCATGGTCAGGATGGTCGCGGGCAGGGTCAGGATGATCAGGATCGGGCGCAGGATGGCGTTGAGGATGCCGAGTACGGCGGCGGTGGCCAGGGCGGAGAGAAAGCCCGCAGTCTGGATTCCTTCAACCAGATAGGCCGCGGCCAGGATCGCCACGGTCAGCATCAGCCAGCGCAGAAATATGCCGGGCATGGTCGCCTCCTCGTTGGTGTCATGGGTGGCGGCGAGCGCTGGGCCGCGCGGGAACGGACAGGATGGTCCGGATGTCCTGAAGTTCCTGGATGATTCCGCTGGTCAGCTCATGAACCTGGGCGCTTTCCTTCAACCGGCGTCTGGCGCCGTCGATGGTCAGACCCTCTTCGTGGAGCAGCTTTTGAATCCTGCGCAACATGGTCATGTCGTCCTGGGTGTAGAGCCGCTGACCTTTCTCGGTGCGCAGGGGGGTCAACTGGGGAAATTCCGTTTCCCAATAGCGCAGCACGTACGGCTCAAGGTCGAGCTCCCGCGCCGCCTCACCGATGCGCAGGCGTCTGGGCTGTCGAGGCAGTTCAGGAAGCATCCGGTGGGTGCTGGGCATGGCTGGTCCGCTGGATGTAGATTGCGGGAAACTACGATTATGGGGCGCTCACTGATCCAGGCTGTAGCAAGAAAACGGAGAAAGAGCCAGGAGGGAAAGAGAGAATCCTCTCTTCCCCTCCTGGCTCAGGAAAAACGGATCGGCAGTCGTTCTTGGAGCTGGGAACAGAGCCCTTGGTGGAGTTGGTCGATTTCTTCGTTGGTCAGGCTGCGCTCCGGGTGGCGGTAGGTCAGGCGCAGGGTGTGGCGGACCTCGTCGGCTTCCGGTTCTGTTTGGGGAAGGAAGCGGTCCGCCAGGATCACGTTCTGAAGCAGTTTGATTTCAGAGGACTGAATGGCCTCCAGAATCGCGGCACAGGTGACGTCCAGGGAGCTGATGACGGTAACGTCGCGGCGGACCGGAGGATAGGTCGGCAGGGCTGTGAAGCTCTGGACGGATTCGGCCCAGCGGCGCTGGAGCAGGTCCAGGTCGATTTCCGCCAGGAACAGTTCTCGCCGGGCGTGGCAAGATTCGGCGATGTCCGCCCGAACTTGGCCCAGCCAGCCGCAGGCTTCGCCGTCCAGGAGGATTTCCGCGCAGGGCAGGCAGATGGAATGGTCGGCCAGGGTCCGGAATGTGGCGGCGGGCAGGCGCAAATGGCGCAGAAGGTGCTCCACCATGCCCTTGAGGTCGAAAATGTCCACGGAGACTGCTACGGACTCCGTGGGATGGGGCCAGCCTTCGGGATGGCGTTGACCAGTCAAGGCCAAGCCCAGCCGGGAAGGCTCCCGTGCCTCGGTTTCGGAACCGGAATCAGGCTGGAAGACTACGGCAGTCTCGAAAAGCCGCAGGGTGGTGTTGCCCTGGGTCAGGTTGTGCCGGACGCTTTGCAGCAGGCCGGGGGCGAGTTGGGGCCGCAGGACATTCTGATCTTCGGAGAGCGGGTTGCGCAGGGCGATGGTCGTCTCGGCGTCGGCCAGGCCCATCAGGGCGAGTTCCTGGGTGGAGACGAAGCTGTAGTTGACCACCTCGGTCAACCCGAGGCCCTGGCCCCAGGTCTTCACCCGACGGGCAAAGTCGGTTCTGGGAGCCAAGGAGGCCAGTTGATCCAGGGACTTGGCAGCCCGGGGCAGGACCGCCGGGATCCGGTCCAAGCCGTAGCAACGGCCGACTTCCTCAATCAGGTCCGCTTCCCGCTCCAGATCCCGGCGGGAGCCGGGCGGAGTGATGTGCCAGAGGGGCTGGTCGTCGTCGGCCACGGCGCAGCCCAGGGCTTGCAGCGTGGTTTTGCAAAAGGCGTCGTCCAGGGATAGGCCAAGCAGTTTCGCGGCCCGCTGGGGGCGAAAGGAGATACGGGGGGCCTGCCAAGGGCGGGGTTCGTTTTTGGCCACCCCGCGCAGGATCGTGCCGCCAGCGGTTTCCCGGATCAGGGCCATGGCTCGATCCAGGGCCAGGGTCGAGCCGGGCTGGTCCACTCCGCGCTCGAAGCGGTAGGAGGCTTCGCTGGACAGGCCCATGCGGCGCGAGGTCTTGCGAATGGAAATGGGATTGAAGACAGCGCATTCCAGAAGAATGTCCGTGGTCGTCTCCGTGACTTCGGAGTTGGCGCCGCCCATGACCCCGGCCAGGGCCACGGCCTTTTCAGCGTCGTTGATCAGCAGATCGGAGGCCAGCAGGGTGCGCTCGCGGCCGTCCAGGGTGGTGAAGCGCTGGCCTTCCTCGGCCCGGGCGACCCGGATGGCCGGGCCGGCCAGTTTGGCCAGGTCGAAGGCATGCAGGGGCTGGCCCCACTCCATGAGAATATAGTTGGTCACGTCCACCACATTGTTGATGGGCCGTTGCCCCACGGCCAGCAGTCGGCGCTTCAGCCACGCCGGGCTGGGAGCGATGCGGATGCCCTGGATGATTCGGGCTTGATACAAGGGGCAAAGGTCGGGTTCGTCGATGACGATGGACACGGCCTCGGAACACTCCGAGCCTTCCTCGGTCAACCGCGTTTCCGGCAGGTTCAGGGGAAGATTGAATTCCGCGGCCACCTCTCGGGCCAGACCGAGCACGCTGAGGCAGTCGCCGCGGTTCGGCGTGATGGAGATGTTCAGGACTTCGTCCTTCAGGTCCAGAACACGCAGCAGGCTGTGTCCCAGGTTGAAGTGGCCTTCCAGAACCATGATCCCATCGCTTTCGTCACCCAGCCCCAGTTCGATCTCCGAGCAGATCATGCCCTGGGAGGTCTCTCCGCGGATCTCGGTTTCGACGATTTCCTTGCCGTCTGGAAGCACGGTGCCGGGCTTGGCCACGGCCACGAGTTGCCCCCGTGCCACGTTGGGCGCGCCGCAAACAATGGGCAACGTTTTGACCTGGCCGATATCAACCTTACACAGGCTGAGCCGGTCCGATCGCGGGTGACGGTCGCACTCAAGGACTCTACCTGCGACTACGTTGGCAAGATGGCCGAAGGGGCGGATGATTTCTTCCACTTCCAGACCAAGCATGGTCAGGCGGTCGGCCAATTGATCGGCCGTACCTTCATATGGCGTGAACTCGCGCAGCCAGTTCAAACTTAAAAGCATGGGGAACCTCGGGGGAGAGAATTCAGAAGTCAGAATTCAGTATTCAGGAGGGCCGAAGACGGAGTGACGTGATCCTGGGGCGGAAGAGTGATTTCCGAGCAAAGAAGACGCGGTCTGTTCTTCACGGTCCTTAGAGACTGGGCCGGAAAGACTGGCCGGATCAGCCGAATTGGGAAACGAACCGGACGTCGTTTTCGAAGAACATGCGCAGGTCGCCGATGCCGTATTTGAGCATGGCCACTCGCTCCACGCCCAGTCCGAAGGCGAAGCCGGTGTACACTTCCGGGTCGTACTCCACTGCCGTAAAGACCGCTGGATCGATCATGCCGCATCCCAGGATTTCCAGCCAGCCGGTCTGCTTGCAGACCCGGCAAGTCTTCCCGGCGCAAACGCCCCGTCCGCCGCAGAGCATGCAGGAAATGTCAACCTCCGCGCTGGGCTCGGTGAAGGGGAAGAAGCTGGGGCGGAAGCGGACAACGGTGTCCGGACCGAAGATTTGATGCACGAAGGCGGTCAAGGTGCCGCGCAGGTCGGCCATGCTCACGTCCTTGTCCACGAGAAAGCCTTCGATCTGGTGAAACATCGGGGTGTGCGTCAGGTCGGAGTCCCGGCGGTAGACCTTGCCCGGCGCAATGGCGGCCAGGGGCGGGGTCTTGCGCTGCATGGTGCGGACCTGCAAGGGCGAAGTGTGCGTCCGCAACAGGGTGTTTTCCCCGATATAGAACGTGTCCTGCATGTCCCGGGCCGGGTGGTCCTGGGGCAGATTCAAGGCCTCGAAATTATAGAAGTCCGTTTCCAATTCCGGGCCTTCTACAATCTCGAACCCCAGTGAGACGAAGGCTTGGCAGATTTCCTCGGTGACCAAGGTCACCGGGTGAAGGCTGCCAAGCCATTGAGAGCGCCCGGGCAGTGACGGGTCGAAGCGGGCCAGAAGCTCGTGCTCCTTGCGCCGTTCCAACTCCAGCAGGCGGGCTTCCATTCGTTCCTGGAGCAGGGCCTTGACCTGATTGGCCTTCTGGCCAAGGGCCGGACGCTGATCCGGGGGCGTCTTGGCCAAGCCGGACATCAACCCCGCCAAGCGTCCCTTGCGACCCAGGTAAGCCACTCGGATGGATTCGACTTCAGCGGCAGTGTCGGCTGAAGTCAATCCTTGTTCCAGGGCCTGGGACAGTTCATCCAACTGCCCGGACAGGCCGCTGGAGCGTTCCGGGTGCGAATCGGTCATGATCAGGACAGCTTGGCTTTGGCCATTCCGGCCAACTTGCCAAAGTGTTCCTTTTCCCGAACGGCCAGATCGGCCAGCACCTTGCGGTTCAGTTCGATGCCGGCCAGGGACAGGCCGTGCATGAATTTACTGTAGGACAAACCGTGAACACGAGCCGCGGCATTGATGCGAATGATCCACAGGGCGCGAAATTCGCGCTTGCGAACCTTGCGGTCGCGGTAGGCATACGCAAGAGCTCGCTCTACCGTGACGCGAGCGGTGCGGTACAGTCTGCTTCGGGCGCCGCGATAGCCCTTGGCCATATCCAGATATTTTTTGTGCCGGCGGTGGGCCGCCAAGCCGCGTTTTACACGCATGGACTCAACCTCCTCGTTGGTGAAAGGCAACCAAAACTGTGTTTGGGCCCGTGCTTCGTATTCTCAACCACGGGCCGGATAATCATTGATAAATCAAAAACCTACTTCGCAAAAGGAATCATCTTGCGCACGGCCTTGACATTGGCCGGCGCGAGGATGGTGTCCTTACCTAATTGCCGTTTCCGCTTCGGACTTTTCTTGGTCAGAATATGGCTCATGAAGGCCTTACGGCGCTTGATTTTTCCGGTACCTGTCAACTTGAACCGCTTGGCGGCGCTTTTACGTGTCTTCATTTTCGGCATGGTCGTTCTTCTCCTTACGGACTGAATGGTCAAAAATATATCGTCGGCCGCGGCGGGGATCTCCGCTAGCAACGCTTCGCCCCTGTGGCTAGTCTAGCCACGAGGCTGACTAGTTACGTCCCGGACGACGTCCTATTTTGTAATTGCTCTATAAGTCCGGACAACCAAACCACCGGGGATTCCGTATCGCTATGACGGAATGGAGTGCCGCGTTGGCGAGTTCTCTCGGTCGTCACCCCGGTGCAGGCCGGGGGCCAGGTATTTTCGGGTGATTCAATTGCCTGAGTTGTTGAGCAGTTACCCGATTTTTTTCTTTTCCACTGCGCTGAGCACCATGTTCATGGTGCGTCCTTCCATGGACGGCTGTTGGTCGATCTTGGCCTCTTCGCCCAGCTCTTCCAGGACCCGCTTAAGCACCATTTCACCTCGGTCGCGGTGCATCATTTCTCGCCCCCGAAAGGCCACGGTCACCTTGCACTTGTCTCCGCCTTCCAGGAAGCGGCGGATGTGCTTGAGCTTGGTTTCGAAGTCGTGATCGTCCGTCTTGGGGCGGAACTTGATTTCCTTGAGCTGGATCAGGGTCTGCTTCTTTCGGCCTTCCTGCTGTTTTTTTTGCAGCTCGTACTTGTATTTGCCGAAGTCCATGACCCGGCAGACCGGAGGGTTCGCTTCCGGCGACACTTCCACCAGGTCCACTCCCTGACTTTCCGCGTACTGGAGAGCCTCGGCCAGAGGCAGAATTCCAACCTGCTTGCCGTCCTCCCCGATGACTCGAACTTCTTGAGCCCGGATCTGCTTGTTGCAGCGGGTACGTTTAACCGAGGTAATAGGGCATTCCTCCGCGTTTGAAAGGTTCACTGGACTCGTCCCTGATCATGGCCGCGACCTGATCCAGAGACTGCTCGCCGCGATTCTCGCCGGTTCTGGTGCGGACGTTCACGGCCTGGGACTGGGCCTCCCGTTCGCCGATCACGAGCATGAACGGGATTTTCTGCATCTGGGCTTCGCGTACCTTGTAACCCAGTTTTTCGTTGCGCAAATCCGTTTCCACTCGAAATCCTTCGGCTTGCAACCGCCGGACGCACTCGTCAGCCCACTGGTTCTGGGCGTCCGTGACCGTGAGAATCCGAGCCTGGACCGGGGCCAGCCAGACTGGAAACGCTCCGGCGTAGTGCTCCACGAGAATCCCCAGGAACCGTTCCAGAGCCCCCAGGATCACCCGATGGAGCATGACCGGCCGGTGGCGATTGCCGTCCTGGCCGGTGTAGTACAGGTCGAAGCGCTCCGGCAGGGTGAAGTCGCACTGAATCGTGGAGCATTGCCAGCGGCGATCTAGAGCATCCTTGAGCTTGATGTCAATCTTCGGTCCGTAAAAGGCGCCGTCGCCGGGGTTGACGGCATATGCCAGCCCCAGGGTTTCCAGAGCGTTGGTCAGGGCGGCGGTGGCCCGCTCCCAGTCCGCGTCCGAGCCGATGGACTTCTCCGGGCGGGTGCTCAAGGCCACTTCGTATTCGAACCCGAAAAGCCCCATCACGTCCTGGATAAGGTGCAGGATGGCGATGATTTCATCCTGGAGCTGATCCGGGCGACAGAGGATGTGAGCATCGTCCTGGGTGAACTGGCGGACCCGCAGCAGGCCGTGAAGCACGCCGGATTTTTCATGACGCTGGACCGTGCCCAGCTCGAAAAACCGTAGCGGCAGATCCCGGTAGCTGCGAACCTGGGACTTGTAGATCAACATATGGGCCAGGCAGTTCATGGGCTTGACGCCGTAGGCCTGTGCGTCGATCTCCGTGAAGTACATGTTTTCCCGGTAATTGTCGTAGTGCCCGGAACGCTCCCAAAGTTCGCGGCGCAGCATCTGCGGCCCCTGGACCAGTTGGTAGCCCCGGCGCAAGTGCTCCCGGCGTTCGAAATGTTCCAAAAGGAAGCGCAGCATGGCTCCTTTGGGATGAAAAATAGGCATGCCCGGTCCGGCCTCTTCGCAGAAGCTGAACAGATCCAATTGAACGCCCAGCTTGCGATGGTCGCGTTTCTTGGCTTCTTCCAGGCGATGCAGGTATTTCTGGAGGTCTTTTTCCGATGCAAATGCTGTGCCATAGATGCGCTGGAGCATGGGCTTGGATTCGTCGCCCCGCCAATAGGCCCCGGCCACGGAGGTCAGCTTGACCGCCTTGACAAATCCAGTGGACGGCACGTGCGGGCCTCGGCAAAGGTCCGTG
Organism: Desulfonatronum sp. SC1; assembly: GCF_003046795.1. Lineage (NCBI taxonomy): Bacteria > Pseudomonadati > Thermodesulfobacteriota > Desulfovibrionia > Desulfovibrionales > Desulfonatronaceae > Desulfonatronum > Desulfonatronum sp. SC1. The sequence goes on from NZ_PZKN01000021.1 coordinate 60,538, forward strand.
AAACCGCCATGCTCGTATAGGGAGACCGTCCCGTCTTCCAGGGCGTTCAAAATTTCCAGTTTATAGGTCTCGCCCATGCTTTCGAAAAGATTTCGGGCGTCTTTCTTGGAGATGTCCCGACGTTGGAAGGGCTGATCCTGAGCGATGCTCTTGGCCATTTCGGCTTCGATGGCTTCCAGGTCCTGGGGGGTGAAGGGACGTTCGAAGTCGAAGTCATAGTAGAACCCGTTCTCGATGTCCGGGCCGATGGTCACCTTGGCCGTGGGAAACAGACGCTGGACCGCCTCGGCCATGATGTGGGCGGCGCTGTGCCGAATCATGGCCAAGCCTTCGAGGCTGGACATGTCCACTGCTTCGAGATTGGTGCATTGGGCTGGATCGAGGGGAGTGTGAATGTCGAGCAGGCCCGCGGCGCAACGGCATCCGACGGCGGTCTTCAGCTTTTTTTTGCTCAACGCTCGGGACAAAAAATGACCGCAGTTTTCGCCTTCGCCGATTTCCAGCTGCTGCTCGCCTATTTCGATATACACTCCCGATACTCCTTGCCCGGCTATGACCCGTCCGGGACTCAATCCTCCGGAATCGTCGAAACCGACCTCTTTGTCAGACGTCTTAGCGAGGTTGCTTCAGCAACCCCGTGATGACTTCAAACGGCCTTCAAATAAAGCAGGGAGGCCTGGGGCCTCCCTGCTTGGATGCGTGATGGTAGGCACGAGGAGATTTGAACTCCTGACCCCTTGCGTGTCAAGCAAGTGCTCTCCCCCTGAGCTACGCGCCTATTACTGCTCGCGACGATGCTTGCGGCAAAAAAAGCTTTTTGCCTTTCGCTCGCGAAAAAGTCAAGCCTTTTGTCGGAAAAAGACGCATTTTTAACTTCATTTAGAATATCATGGGGCAGTCAACTAAGGAATTCTGGTTCATTGATTGATTGTCCTTGGCTGTTCAATTATGGCTTCGAAAAAGATCGGTTTGATAGAAGGCGTCGATTCCCGCGTGGAGCCCACGGCATTGGAAAGAGTCTCTGTTATGCCCGTAGAGGTTGATTTATCCTGGAGGAAAATCTGATTATGACTGACTTGGCAAAAGAAGAACAACGTTTTTCAAGAAAGATTGGCGCGTTGCGCGCCAAAGGCAATTTCCCGGCGGCCATGCTGACCCTTTTGGAAACAGTGGCCGGAAAACAATATCGGGCCATGGCCGAGCAGGCGTCCGGGGCCGAGACGTTGGTCGAATTATCCGAGTTGACCACCCCAGAACGCCATGTCCAGGGGGCCAGCTTGTTGCCCCGGGCCTCTTTTCCCCTGGACCTGGAATCGGCCCATGAGCTGCTGATGGCCATCCTTGAGGACCTCAGGGTCATGGGATCGGAATTGGGGATCGGGGCGGACCGGGTGATGGAGGCCCTGGAGACCAAGGAACTCAGTGCCGAACGTCTGTTCCGGGCGTATCTGGATGAGGACCAAGAATTTTTCGCCGTATGGGCCGAAAAAACTCCGACCACCCCCAAATTGTCGTTTTTCCTGGCGCAAAGCGCCCTGACGCCGTTCATCAGGAGCATGGCTCGCCGGATCATTGAGACTCGCCCGTTGAACGGAGTCTGGGAGCATGGCCATTGTCCGGTCTGCGGCAGTCTGCCGTATCTTTCCAGCCTGGAAACCCGTGAAGGGCTGCGGATGATGCACTGTTCCTTCTGCCAAAGCGCGTATCGCGTCGCGCGGATCGGATGCGTTTACTGTGGCGAACGGGATCCGCAAAAACTGCACTATTTTGACGTGGAGGAATTGCGCGGATTTCGGGTCGACCTTTGCGATCAGTGTCGGATGTACGTCAAAACCGCTGACTTCCGGCAACTGGACAGGATTTCCGTCCCGGTGCTGGACGACCTGGAGTCCTTGTCCATGGATGTGCTGGCCCAGGCCAGGGGGCATGTTCGGCCGACCCTGTCGGCTTTCGGCTTCTAGCCCTGATTCATGGGCTGCAGTCGACCAACCGTGGTATTTCACACTGGCCGCAAACGAGGGTGACGACCATGAATCGGGGGGGGGTGCCGGCCGGTGTCGTGCTGGCCGGGGGGAAGAGTAGTCGGCTGGGCCACGACAAAGCGCGGATCGTTTTTTCCGGCGTCAGCTTGCTGTCCAGGTCCGTGGACCTGCTCAAGCGTCACTGCGACATGGTGTATGTCGTCGGCAGGCTTCCGGAAGAACACGGGCTGAACGTGCCGAGCTTCCTTGACGACGTCCCAGGGCGCGGTCCTGCGGGGGGGATCGCCACGGTTTTGCGGAGGCTCAATCGCTCGTGCCTTGTGGTGTCCTGCGATCTGCCGTTGATGGACGATCGCACTTTGCGCCGTCTCAAGGCCGGATGGCGGGAGAAGCCGAAGACGGCCTTGATGACCACCTTTCAGCAGGAAGACACCAGATACATCGAAGCCCTGGTCGCGGTGTACGAACCCGAGGCCCTGCCTTTGCTGGAGCAGGGGTTCGACCAGGGGCTGTATCAACTCAACAGGATTCTGACCGAGCCGATGCGGCATCATATTCCCTATCCTCGGTCAGAAGCCACGCCGTTTTTCAACGTCAATCACCCAGCGGATCTCTCCATGCTGCGGCACCTGGAAACGGCGGCGAATGGAGCATGGGCCGGAGGGACCGTTTGAACCGGTATTTTTACCAACCATCAACGAGTAAATGGTGATGTCATGAGCGAACTCCGCGTATTGCTGATCCATCCCGACCCCCAGGTTCGACACGAACTGCGTCGACAACTGCGGGAGATGGACGGTGTGAAGGTGCTGGGGGAGGCCGTTTCCGCCTTTGAGGCCATGGAACTGTTGGAAGGGGTTGGCTATCATGCTTTTTTCCTGGGACTGGACCTGCCCGACGGGGTCAGTGGCCTGGAACTGGCCCAGATTCTCGGGCAGCGAAAGCATCGCCCGGCCATGGTTTTTTTGGCTGCGGACGAAGCCCACGCCTTTAAGGCGTTTGAGTTGGGGGCCATGGACTACTTGCTCTGGCCCTGCTCGGATGAGCGGATGAAGCGCACCTTGACCCGGCTGTGTCAGCTCTCGGCCGACGCGCATATCGCCGAGCCCGAGGGCAAATCCAGGCAAGTCGCGGATTTTGAGGGCGATGAAGAAACCCTGCAGATTTCCATGGGGGAGGAGGAAGAGGACAATTTCCTTAAGGCCCTGCGTCAGGCCTGGGATTACAACCAGGCCCGACCCGTGGAGATCGAGAAATTGCCCATCACTCTGGACGGTCGGGTTATTCTGGTACCCTACAGCCAGATCGTCTTCGTGGAGGCTTACGAAGACTACAGTTTCGTGCATACCAATCAGGACAAATACCTGACCTCGTTCCGCCTAAAGTACCTGGAAGACCGTTTGCGGGCGCACCGATTCTTTCGGGTGCATCGAAAGTTTCTGGTCAACCTGGAACTGGTCACGGAAATTGCATCTCTGCCAGGCAGCAACTTCATGCTTCGGACCACCGGAAAAAAGCGTATCGAACTGCCGGTCAGCCGCCGCCGAATCGCGGATTTGAAGCAGATTCTCGGCCTCTGAGTTCGCGGCGCTCTTTGCCGTTTACCCTTTCGCCCTTCCCTTTCGCCGATAATCAATGCGTCTTTCAGGTCGGTTCGTGTTCTGGATGCGGCCATACCGGGAACCACGACAAGGTGGTTCGCTTTCGATCCGTGCGCGACGCGCACGTCATGTAACGACGTTTACAAGCTCACCGCCAAGGAGGAGACATCATGTCACAAGACGGCGCCCTGGAAACCCTGCTTCACGAAGATCGCGTTTTTCGGCCTTTGCCGCAGATGGTCATTGAGGCCAATGCCAATCCCCAAACCCTGGAAAACGCCCGTCGGCAGGCTGTGGACGATCCTTTGGCCTACTGGGAGGAGGCAGCCAAGGAACTGGAATGGTTCCGAAAATGGGACAAAGTTTTGGATGAGAGCGACGCTCCGTTTTATAAGTGGTTCACCGGAGCCAAGTGCAACATCGTGCACAACGCCCTGGACCGGCACATCAAGACGGGCAACAAGAACAAGTTGGCCATCATCTGGGAAGGCGAGGCCGGTGATTCCCGGAAGATGACCTATTTCGAGCTGTACCGGGCGGTGAACAAGTTCGCCAACGCCTTGCGCTCCCTTGGCGTGCAGAAGGGCGACCGGATTCTGCTGTACATGCCGCCCCTGCCGGAAACCGTGATCGCCATGCTGGCCACGGCCAAGGTCGGAGCCATTCACAGCATGGTCTTTGCCGGGTTCTCGGCCAAGGCCATGCGTGACCGGATCGAGGACGCCCAGCCCAAGGTCATCATCACCGCGGACGGCTTTTACCGCAACGGTCGGGCCGTGCATCTGAAGTCTATTGTCGACGAGTCCCTGATGGGGCCCAACTGCGACAGCGTGGAGACGGTGGTCGTCGTGCATCGGGCTAATGTTCAGGTGGAAATGCAGGAAGCCCGCGATCTTTGGTACGAGGAACTGGTTCGGGCCGAGAGTTCGGAGTCCCACACGGAGGTCATGGATTCCGAGGACATGCTCTTCCTGCTTTACAGCTCCGGGACCACGGGTAAGCCCAAGGGCATCGTGCATACCCACGGCGGCTACCAGGTGGGCATCAACCGCACCCTGAACTGGGTCTTCGACATCAAGCCCACGGACATCTTCTGGTGCACCGCTGACGCCGGCTGGATCACCGGCCACAGCTATGTGGTCTACGGACCGCTCATCGCCGGAACTACTTCGGTCATCTTCGAAGGCCACCCGCTCTATCCCCAGGCCGACCGGGTCTGGGACCTGATCGCCAAATACGGCGTGACCATCCTCTACACCGCGCCGACTCTGGTCCGGATGCTGATGCGCTTCGGCACCCAGTACCCCAAGAAGCACGACCTGTCCTCGCTGCGCATCCTCGGCTCGGTGGGCGAACCCATCAACCCCGAGGCCTGGGTTTGGCTCTACAAGAACATCGGCCGCTCCGAGTGCCCGCTGGTGGACACTTGGTGGCAGACCGAGACCGGCTCGATCATGATCAGCCCGCTGCCAGTGAGCGTGCTCAAGCCCGGCTCCTGCACCAAACCGCTGCCGGCCATTGATGCGGACGTGGTGGACGAGAAGGGTAATCCCGTGCCTCCTGGCAAGGGCGGGTTGCTGATCATCCGTAAGCCATGGCCGTCCATGCTTCGGACCCTGTACAAGGATCCGGAGCGCTACAAGCAGACATACTGGGAGAAAATTCCCGGCGTGTACCTGGCCGGGGACATGGCCCGCAAGGACGAGGACGGCTACATCTGGATCCAGGGCCGCTCGGACGACGTGATGAACATCGCCGGGCACCGTCTTGGTTCCGCGGAGCTGGAAAGCGCGTTGGTGGCCCACAAGGCCGTGGCCGAGGCCGCGGCCATCGGCATCCCGGACAAGATCAAAGGCGAGGTGGCCAAGGCCTTCGTCACTCTGGCCGAAGGCTTCGAGCCCTCCGACGATCTGGTCAAGGAACTCAAGGTCCATATCCGCAACGAACTCGGCCCCGTGGCCATCGTCAAGACCATTGAGTTCCGGGACAAACTGCCCAAGACCCGCAGTGGCAAGATCGTTCGCCGTGTACTCAAGGCCGAAGAACTCGGCCAGGAATTGGGGGATACCTCAACATTGGAAGACTAACAGGGCGGTAGGGGCACGGTGCGCCGTGCTCCTAACCGACACCATTACGTGAAAAAGGCCGGTGCGATCACACCGGCCTTTTGACGTTTGGGGCAGGAGCTTGAAAGCGAGTTGTTGGCATTCCCATCAAGCCGCGACCGCGTGATAGATGATGGGTCGATGACGGGTCGATATTTTGGGTCGGGGACGGGTTTGTTCTCGGCGCGAGCGGCTTCCAACCATACCGTTTTTGCCTGTTGGACCTCCTTGAGAGCCTCCTCCGGCGTCTCGCCGAACGCCGAACAGGCCTCCAGGTCCGGCTGTCGGCGATGTAGCCTCCGTTATCTTCGGAATAGAAAATATTGATGGCGTAATGTCCGCCGGTTTCACCCCCGGCTATTCATCAGTCCGTCAGACACTCGTCTTTCGCCTGGGTCCGCATTCCATCGATGACCGTGTTCAGTTCGGCGGCCATCCGGGCCAGTTCGGAGACGGCCTGGGCGGACTGGTTCATGACTTCGCTGGTTTCCGCGGAGATCCGGTTGATGTCCTCTACTCCGCGGTTGATCTCCTCGCTGGTGGCGGACTGCTGTTCCGCGGCGGTGGCGATGGAGCGAACTTGGTCCGCGGCCTGTTCGGCCAGGGCCAGGATTTCCTGCAGGACCTCGCCGGAGGTGTTGGCCCGGGCCGTGGCCTCGGCAACCGCGGCGGCGGCCTTGTCCATGCCTTCGATATTGGTTCTGGTTCCCTGCTGAATGTCTGAGATGGCTTGTCCGACCTCCTTGGTGGCGTTCATGGTCTTCTCAGCCAACTTGCGCACCTCGTCGGCCACCACGGCGAAGCCGCGTCCGGCGTCCCCGGCTCGGGCCGCCTCGATGGCCGCGTTCAAGGCCAGGAGGTTGGTCTGGTCCGCGATGTCCTCGATCACGGTCATGATCCGCCCGATCTGGTCCGCCTGTTGTCCCAGCCGACCGAGGTTGGACTTCAGTTCTTCGGACTGCTGCTGGACTTTGTTGATGGCCGCCACGGATTCGTCCACCACTTTCGCGCCCTCCAGGGCCTTGGTCCGGGACAGGTCCGAGGCCTCGGCGGCCTGGGAAGCGTTTCTGGCCACTTCCAGGACCGTGGCGTTCATTTCCTCCATGGCCGTTGCCGTCTCACCGGTCCGGTCCCGCTGCTGCTCCGCGCCCCGGCTGGCCTGCTCCACTTGGGCCGCCAACTCTTCGGCGGCCGAGGCCATGGAGTTGGAGACCTGGGTGGCCTGTGATGCCGCCTGGGAGATGATCTCGTTTTGCTCGCAGATTTCAGCTTCCTTGGTTTTCAGGGCGGTCATGTCCACGTAGAGGCAGAAGCCGCCGATGCAGACGCCGTCCAGGTCATACAAGGGGCAGACGTTGGCCAGGACGTGGCGCACTCCGCCTTTGTGTCCGGTAATGGTCACCTCCAGATTGCGAAAGACCTCGCCGGTCTTGATGGCTTTGCCTACAGCGGTCTGGCGTGAGGGGTCGTTATAGAAGATTTCCGCCAGAGTCCGGCCAAGCTGCTTTTTCGGGGAGCCGTCGATCTGGACCATGTCCAGGCAGGCTTGGTTCGTAAACAAGGCCCGTTCCTTGGTGTCCACCAGCAGAAACGGCGTAGGCAGTCCTTCGATAATCCCCTTGCTCAGACCCTTTTCGTGTTTTAAGGCATGGGACACGGCCTCCAGGGCCGTGAACAGGCTTGGCAGGCTTTTCGCTCCCCGGGTGGACTCCAAAGTGTCCTTCTGAAAATTCTCTTCCGCGAGATCTTTCAGCACGGCGGATGCCTCGGCCAGCGCGTGGTTCTGGAGCATCAGCGGCGTCCCCACGACGGCCAAGGCGACAAGACCGGCCACGGCTGAAATAATGGTTCCGTTGAGTCCGGAAGCGCCGAGCAGAAACGTGGCGAGCACGGTGCCGACAATGACAAGGATGCCGATCGCAAGGGCTGGAACGGCAAATTTTGAAGTGTCCATCAGACCTGCCTCCTTGGCTGTCTGGGTTGAGTGGGAATCTCCAATGCGAACGGAAGGTTGAGGGCGAAGCGCGCTTCCATGCTTTTTCGCCGCATTTCAACCAGTTTTCAAAAAGAATGTTAAGCCCGCGCGGAGTTAGGCGGCGTCGATTTATGGGTCCGAGGGATCGGCAGTCTCGAAGATCGCCTCGGTGGGCCCTTGCAGCAGCAGGAAATCCGCGGCCTGGACGGCGATGAAGGCGATGTCCGGGCCGTTCAGAAAGTCTTGCAGGTGCGGCAAGCGTCGGCGAAGGCTGTCCGCGACGGCGCGGCATTGTTCCGGATCTTCGAGAATTTCGGCCCGGCCATGTACGGTCAAGGCCTTGGTTTCTCGGCGGTCCTGTTCTGGTTGCATACCACGATCGTCCAAGAGCAGGCTGACCTCCGGATTGGTCTGGAGGTTTGCGAACTTGTTGGTGTTGCGGTAGGTGGCCATGAAAAAGGTCGTGCAAAGATCGGAAGGAGCGAAGCCCATCAGGGATGTATGCGGCCGGTTGTCCTGAGATGTGGCGAGAACACAGCTTTGTTCGTTTTGAATCAGAGCGCGGATGGCGTCGTGCATGGGCGATTCCTTGGTTCGGTGTGGGGGCGTCACGCATGGCTATCAGGAAGGGCGATGCCGGGCAAGCCGGTGGCCGATATCATCAAGGTTGGAGGGTATATGGCGAACGAACTGCAAGAAAATATGGTCCGGTTGGCGACACGGGCCCGGGACGCGGCCAGGCTGACGGCCACCGCCGAGGGCAAACGCAAGGACGATGTGCTCCGGGAATTGGCCCGGCTGTTGCGGGACCAAGGCGGACGAGTGCTGGAAGCCAACCAGCGGGACGTGGACGCGGCCCTGGCCGCCGGGTTGGACGCGGCCCGGGTGGATCGGCTGCGGATGACCGAGGTGACCGTCGAGTCCATGGCCCAGGCCTGCCTGGAGGTCATGGCCCAGGCCGATCCGGTGGGCGAGATCGAAACCATGTGGCAACGGCCCAACGGGCTGCGCATCGGACGGATGCGCGTGCCCCTGGGCGTAGTGATGATGATCTACGAATCCCGGCCCAACGTGACCATCGAAGCGGCCATCCTGACCCTCAAGGCTGGCAACGCGGCCATCCTGCGGGGCGGCTCCGAGGCGTTTCATTCCAACCAGGCCCTGGCCGGTCTGATCACCGAGGCTTTGCGGGCCGCCGGACTGCCTGAGGCCGCGGTCCAACTGGTGCCGGTCACGGACCGGGATGCGGTAGGCCATTTGTTGAAGCTGGACGAATTCATCGACGTGGTCATCCCCCGCGGCGGCGAGTCCCTGATTCGGGCCGTGGCCGACCAGGCCACCATGCCCGTGCTCAAGCACTACAAGGGGGTTTGCCACGTCTATGTGGATCAGGGCGCGGATCTGGACAAGGCTCTGGAAATCGTCTTCAACGCCAAGGTGCAGCGCTGCGGTGTGTGTAACGCTTTGGAATGTCTGCTGGTGCACCAGGACGAGGCGCGAATGTTCCTGCCGAAGGTCGCGGAACGTCTGGGGTCTGCGGATGTGCGCTTCAAAGCCTGCCCGGAAAGCCTGCCGCTGCTCCAGCCCATGGCCGACGCCGAACCGGCCGAGGAAGGCGACTGGGGTCGGGAATTTCTGGCCCTGATCCTGGCCGTGCGAGTGGTTCGGGACATGGATCAAGCCCTGGAGCATATCGCTCTTCACGGCTCCAACCATACCGAGGCCATCCTCACCAGGGACCACGATCGGGCCATGCGTTTTCTGCGCGAGGCCGACGCTTCCCTGGTTCTGGTGAACGCCTCCACCCGGTTCAACGACGGCGGTCAGCTCGGCCTGGGCGCGGAAATCGGGATCAGCACGTCCAAGCTGCACGCCTACGGCCCCATGGGGGTTCGGGAACTGACCGGCGTGAAGTTCGTCGGCCTTGGCCAGGGCCAAGTCCGGGAATGAACCTGAAAATGACGTAACGTGACGGCTGCATGAAGGTCGGCGTCTTCGGCGGGTGCTTTAATCCCGTGCATCACGGCCATCTGCGTCTGGCCGTTGAAGCCCTGGAAATCCTGGAGCTGGACCGGGTGGAACTGGTTCCGGCCGCGATCCCGCCGCACAAGGAGCAGCGCGGGCTGTTGCCCTATGGGCTGCGTTGCCGCCTGGTCCAACTTGCGATTCGTGGGGTGGTCGACCTGCATTGCTCCCTGATCGAGGGCGGTCGCCCCGGTCCGTCGTACACCGGAGACACGCTGGAAGAGCTGGCTCGGGCAATGCCCGAAAGCCAGCTCTTTTTTTTGGTCGGCGTTCCGGATCTGCTGACCCTGCCCTCCTGGAAAAACGGCCTGGCCTTGACCAGCAAGGCCCATTTCGTGGCTGTTGCCCGACAGGACATGGCCCTGGAAACTATGCGGGCCTTTGTCCGCGACCATTGGCCCCGAAGCGGCGAGCCGTATTTGCGTGAACGGGATTGGAGACGTGTCTGGGAGTGGCCCCTGGAGGGCGGCGCGCGGTCGATCCTGTTGATCCATCCGCCCCTGGTGGACGTCAGCTCGACCATGATCCGGGACTACTGGAACGTGGGCCGCGATCTCCGGTTTCTTCTGCCGGACTCCGTGCTGGCCGAATTGGTCCGGAAGCGGCATTTGGTGGATCGGTATTGGGCAAGTGAAGAGGGGGGCGAAGTCGGCGAAGCCGTCGATATCAATCCCGGTCAGCCGAGAGGGGGCTGTATCCATTACCGATGATCGGCCATGAGATCTGGAGGAGCGGGACGGAAAAAGCCGTCAGAATCCGTTGAGCTGACACGGCAAGAACAGGACGGTGTCGACAGACCTTGGCATCGCCAATGGATTGAAAAAAGAACGCCGGGACCATGAATGGCCCCGGCGTTCGTGTTTTTTGAAGCGCCTCCGAGACTCAGGGAGGCGGTTGTGTGATGGGGGTTACTCTCCCCGTCCGGAGTCGCAGGGTTCGATGTTCTTGTCCGGGGTGGCGTGTTCCGCGGTGTCCGTGAGTATGCAGGCCGGCAGCGGGGCGACGTTGGTTTCGCTGTAGGGGTTGGCCTCGGCCATCAGGTTCAGAATCCGCCAGCGCTCGTTTACCTCGTTGTCCACGGCCTCGCGCAGCTTCCTGGCGTCTTCGGGGTTGGACTTGGCCAGGGCCGCGAAGCGGTTTTCGGTCAGCAGGAAGTCCTGGATGGTGCCGTCCGGGGCCTTGGAGTCGATGACCAGCGGGTTTTCGCCGCGCAGGGCACGACGGGGGTCGTAGCGGAACAGAGGCCAGTAGCCGGATTCCACGGCCTTTTGGGTTTGTTCCTGGGTCTTGCCCATGCCTTTCTTCAGGCCCTGGTTGATGCAGGGGGCGTAAGCAATGATGATCGACGGTCCCTTGTAGCTCTCGGCCTCGGTCAGGGCCTTGAGGAACTGGTTCTTGTTCGCGCCCATGCCCACGGCGGCGACGTACACGTAGCCGTAGGTCATCAGCATCCGGGCCAGATCCTTCTTGCGGATCTGCTTGCCCGCGGCGGCGAACTTGGCGATGGCCCCGGTGGGCGTGGCCTTGGAGGACTGGCCGCCGGTGTTGGAGTAGACTTCGGTATCCATGACCAGGATGTTCATGTCGTCGCCCGAGGCCATGACGTGGTCCAGGCCGCCGAAGCCGATGTCATAGGCCCAGCCGTCGCCGCCAAAGGACCAGATGGATTTTTTGGTGTACAGGTCGGCGCAGGCCTTGATTTCGGCCAGTTTCGGATCGGAGTTGTCGGCCAGCAGAACCTTGAGCTTGTCGCCGGCGGACCGGGAAGCCTCGGGATCGTCCTTGCCGGACAGCCAGGAGCGCATGGCCGAGGCCAACTCGCCGTCCGCGCCGTTGTTCAGCGCGGCTTCCATCAGATTGGCCAACCGCTCCCGGCGCTGCCGGATGCCCTGGGCAATGCCGTAGCCGAACTCCGCGCAGTCCTCGAACAGGGAGTTGCCCCAGGCCGGGCCGTGGCCGTCCTTGTTCACCGCATACGGAGTGGACGGAGCGGACGCGCCCCAGATGGAGGAGCAGCCCGTGGCGTTGGCGATGATCATCCGCTCGCCGTAGAGCTGGGTGATGACCTTGACGTAGGGCGTCTCGCCGCAACCAGCGCAGGCCCCGGAGAACTCCATCAGGGACTTCTGGAACTGGCTGCCCTTGACCGAGGTCCGGCTCATGACGGTGTCCTTGAAGGGCACGGTCACGGCGAAGTCGTAGTTGGGAACCTGGGCCGGGGTCTGGGTGGCCAAGTACTTCATGACCAGGGCCTTTTCCTTGGACGGGCAGATGTCCGCGCAGTTGCCGCAGCCCATGCAGTCCAGGGTATCCACCTGGACCCGGTACTTGTAGCCTTTGAGTTCTTTGCCCTTGGCCTCGACCACGTCGAAGGAGGACGGCGAGCCGACCAGCTCGTCGTCCTTGGCCAGGACCGGGAGCAGGGCCGAGTGCGGGCAGACGAAGGAGCACTGGTTGCACTGGATGCAGTTTTCGGCGATCCATTCCGGAACCATGATCGCCACGCCGCGTTTTTCGTACTGGGACGTGGCGGTGGGGAAGGTGCCGTCCGGGGTGAAACAGGATACGGGCAGCTTGTCGCCCTGCTGGGCCAGCATGGGCCGCATCACCTTGGAAACGAATTCCGGTTCCTGGCGGGCAGCTTGGGCCTGTCCCGAGGCGTCGGCCCAGGAAGCGGGGTAGTCCACGGGCTGCAGGGCCTCGGCGGCCTTGTCCACGGCGGCGTTGTTCATGTTCACGATCTTGTCGCCCTTGGCACCGTAGGCTTTCTTGATGGAATTTTTGAGCATGGCCACGGCCTGATCAAAGGGAATGACCTCGGCCAGCTTGAAGAAGGCGGTCTGCATGATCATGTTGATCCGCCCGCCAAGGCCAACTTCCTGGGCGATTTTCACCGCGTCGATGGTGTAGAACTTCATCTTCCTGGCGGCGATGTCCCGCTTCAGGGAGGCGGGCAGCTTGTCCTCCAGCTCGTTCAGGGACCAGGGCGCGTTGAGTACGAACGTCCCGCCGGGCTTGGCCCCTTCCAGCAGGTCGTACTGGGTGACGTAGGCCGGGTTGTGACAGGCCACGTAGTCGGCCTGGGTGATCAGGTAGGTGGACTGGATGGGCGATTTGCCGAAGCGCAGGTGGGAGATGGTGATCCCGCCGGACTTTTTGGAGTCGTAGGCAAAGTAGGCCTGGACGAACATGTCCGTGGCGTCGCCGATGATCTTGATGGCTTCCTTGTTCGCGCCCACGGTGCCGTCCGCGCCGAGTCCCCAGAACTTGCACTGGATGGTGCCGGCCGGGGTGACGTCCGGGAAGGAGGGATCCAGGGGCAGAGAGGTGTTGGTAACGTCGTCCTCAATGCCCACCACGAAGTGGTTCTTGGGCTGGGCCTGGGCCATGTTCTGGTAGACCGAGGCGGCCATGGCCGGGCTGAACTCTTTGGAGCCCAGGCCGTAGCGTCCGGCCAGGAATTTCACGCCGCTGACTCCGCGCTCCAGGGCCGCGGTGCAGACGTCCAGATACAGCGGGTCGCCCAGGGATCCGGGTTCCTTGGTCCGGTCCAGGACGGTCACGGTCTTGGCCGTGGCCGGCAAGGCGTCGAACAGCGCGTCCGGGGCAAAGGGGCGGTACATCCGGACCTTTATCATGCCGATCTTCTCGCCCTTGGCCTGGAGATAATTGATCACTTCCTCGATGGTTTCACAGCCGCTGCCCATGGCGATGATCACCCGGTCCGCGTCCGGCGCGCCCACGTAGTCGAAGAGCTTCAGGGGGCGTCCGGTGAGCCGGCCGACCTTTTCCATGTTCGCGGCCACGATGGCCGGAATCTTGGCGTAGAAGGAATTGGAGGCTTCCCGGCCCTGGAAATAGATGTCCGGATTCTGGGCCGTGCCCCGAATGTGCGGGTGTTCCGGGTTCATGGACCGGGCCCGGAATTTGGCCAAGGCTTCCTGGTCCACCAGCTTGGCGATGTCCGCGTAGTCCGTAAGTTCGATTTTCTGGATTTCGTGGGACGTCCGGAACCCATCGAAAAAGTGCATGAAGGGCACGGAGGAATCAATGGCGCTGAGGTGGGCGACCATGGCCATGTCGTGAGCTTCCTGGACCGAATTGGAAGCCAGCATGGCGAACCCGGTCTGGCGGGTGGCGTAGATGTCCTGGTGATCGCCGAAGATAGACAGGGCGTGGGCGGCCACGGCCCGGGCCGAAACATGGAACACGCCGGGCAGCAGCTCGCCGGAAATCTTGAACATGTTCGGGATCATCAGCAGCAGGCCCTGGGACGCGGTGAAGGTGGTGGTCAGGGCACCCGCGGCCAGGGCGCCATGGACGGCACCGGCGGCGCCGGCCTCGGACTGCATTTCGCGAATGGCCAGGACTTGATCCCAGGCGTTCTTGCGGCCCTTGGCCGCCCAGTCGTCGCTGACTTCGCCCATGGGGGTGGAAGGCGTGATGGGGTAAATGGCGGCAACTTCACTCAAGGCATAGGCTACGTGAGCCGTTGCGGTATTGCCGTCGACGCTTTGAATCTTTTTGGCCATGAAATAACCTCCGTGAATAGGGATAACAGAAAGATAGGGGGGCTCCCGCGGGAGCCGGGCGCATGCACATTACGACTGCCCGGTACCCTACCAAAAAACGTGCCGTAGTCGGAATGTGCCGTGTACTAACCCATTTTAGAAAAAAAGGTGCAGGTGTTTTCAGGTGAAAGGAAGAAAGGACAAGGTGTACGTCTGAAAAAAAAGACGTGGCGGACTATGTCCAAATAGGAACAAAAGCAAGACCACATCTTAGACGTTTCGAAATGAAATTGCCAGTCCGGAATCTCGCATTGTCCGAAAAAACAGACTTAACCGAAGCGCGGCGGCAGTCCATGTAAGAGAAAAATCCTTGCCTTGGACAAGGGAAGCGGATAACAAGAGTCGGATGCACGTTCTTCAAGGCTTTCTTCAGGACGAATTGCCAATCATCAACGACCGCTTGGCCCGGAAGACCCGGGAGTTGCCGGAATTGGTCCGTGCCGTGGCCGAGCATGTGCTCATGGCCGGAGGCAAACGGTTGCGGCCGTTGCTGACCATTCTTTTTTTTCGGTGCGTTTCTCGCGGCACGGGTGAACGCGTTTCGTCCGCTCCATCTGCTTTCTCTCCCTCTTCTCCAGGTGCCTCAGACATCTACCCCCTGGCCTGTTCCATGGAGTTTCTGCATTCGGCCACGTTGCTGCATGACGACATCCTGGACGGCAGCGACCTGCGTCGTGGCCGGACCACGGCCCATCTCGTCTACGGCAAGACCGAAACCATCCTGGCCGGGGACGTGCTGCTGGCCCTGGCCAACAAGCTCGTGGCCGAGTATGGCGACGTCCGATTGAGTTGGAGGGTGGCCGAGGCCATCATGCGTACGGCTTCCGGGGAGATTCAAGAGCTGGAGTGGATCAAGCGGCCCACCCTGTCCCAGGAGCACTATCTGGAGATTATCACCGGCAAGACGGCCTATCTGATCCAGGCAGCTTGTCATTGCGGGGCTTTGGCGGCCGGCGGGGACGAGCAAGCAGCCCAGGCCGCCCTGGACTACGGCATCAACCTGGGCGTTGCTTTTCAGCTCACGGACGACGCCCTGGATTACTCGGCCAAGGCCGAGGTGGCCGGGAAGCCCGTGGGCAATGATCTGCGGGAAGGCAAATTGACCCTGCCCCTGATTTGCTACCTGGAAACCTTGCCCGAGGCCGAGCGTCAAGAAACCCTGGGCTGGCTGCGAGCCCTGGGCGGGGCGGCCGATCCCGGGGCGCTTTCCGTTCAGGATACGGTCCGCCATGGTCGGGTCATTCAGACGGTGCGCGCCGCAGGCTGCGTGGAAAAGACCCGCGCTCGGGCGGCTCAGTACGTTACTTTGGCCGAGAAGGCGCTGACTTCTCTTCCTGAATGCCCGGAACGCGCGGCCCTTCAGGAAGCCCTCCAACACACCCTGCACCGCGAAAAATAGTCCCGGCCCCCACGCCGGGAGCAAATCCGAAATGGCCGCCTCCCGCATCAACGCCGCTTTTTCATCAGCCCGACCAAGACGCCCCACCTGGGGAATCGTAATCGTTTCACCAGGAAATCCATCCCCTACGTTATCGAGCCTTTTCTCGTTCCCATGCCCCAGCGTGGGAACCGTGAACCGTGAACCGTTGAACCCAAAAAGAGAACAGGAGCGCCTATGTTGTGGCGGGTGGAAGTGGGCCTGCGGCCCCATGTGACGGATACCCTGGGAAACCGGATCAGTCGGAAGATTTCCCAGGAGTTGGGTCTGGCCGTGGGCGATGTCCGGACCATCAAGGTCTTTACCGTGGCCGGGCTGGACGAAGCCCAGATCAATCTGGTCTTGGAGCGCCATGTGCTCCACGACCCCATTTTGCATCAAGCTTCCCTGAAGCCCTTGCCTGTTCCGGAAACCGGATTCGCCTGGACCTTGGAAGTGGGGTTTCGGCCCGGAGTGACGGACAACGAAGGCCGGACCGCGGCCCAGAGCGTGGCCATGGTCCTGGGCCTGCCCACGCCTTGGCCCAAGGATTTCGCCGTATACACCTCCACCCGGCACCTGCTTTCCGGAAAGCTCGACGAACACGACGCCCGGCGCATCGCCACGGATTTGTTGGCCAATGAACTGATCCAGCGCTTCGACCTGAAAAGCTTTGCCCAGTGGCAGGCCGAGCCCGGTTTTCCGGCCCGGGCCGCTCAGGTGGTCGGCCGACCCAGCGACGAGGTTCAGGCCATCCCGCTTTCCGGTCTCAGCGACGCGGAACTGCTGGAGATCAGCCGGAAGGGCGTTCTGGCGCTCAGCCTGGAGGAAATGCTGGCCATCCGCGGCTATTATGAGCGGTCGGACGTCCGCGCGGCCCGCGCAGCCCAGGGGCTGCCGGACGCGCCTACGGACGTCGAACTGGAGGCCCTGGCCCAGACCTGGTCCGAGCACTGCAAACACAAGATTTTCAACGCCCAAATAGACTATCGGATCACGAATCCGGACGGTTCCTTGACTACCGAGGGCGCTTCGAAAACCATCAACAGTCTGTACAAGACCTTTATCCAGAACCCCACGGCCCTGTTGCGCCGACGCATGGGCGCGGACGACTTCTGCCTTTCCGTGTTCAAGGACAACGCCGGGGTGATCCGGTTTGACCAGGATCACAACATCTGCGTCAAGGTGGAGACCCACAACAGCCCCTCGGCTCTGGACCCGTACGGCGGGGCCCTGACCGGGATCGTGGGCGTGAACCGCGATCCCATGGGCACGGGTCTGGGCGCGAACCTGCTTTGCAATACCGACGTCTTCTGCCTGGGCTCGCCTTTTTACGATCAACCCCTGCCCCCGCGGCTGCTTCATCCCCGCCGGGTGCTGGAGGGCGTGCGCGAGGGCGTGGAGCACGGCGGGAACAAGTCCGGCATTCCCACGGTCAACGGCTCCTTGGTCTTTCACGAGCGGTTTCTGGGCAAGCCGCTGATCTTCTGCGGGACCGTGGGGATCATGCCGTCCGTGGTCGCCGGACGGCTCAGCCATGACAAGGAGGTCCGGCCCGGAGACGTGATCGTGATGATCGGCGGCCGGATCGGCAAGGACGGCATCCACGGGGCCACCTTTTCCTCCGAGGAACTGCATGAGGACTCCCCGGCCACCGCGGTGCAGATCGGCGATCCCATCACCCAGCGCAAGATGTACGACTTTCTGATGACCGCCAGGGACCGGGGTCTGTACCGGGCCATCACGGACAACGGCGCAGGGGGCTTGAGTTCCTCGGTGGGGGAGATGGCCCAGGACAGCGGCGGCTGCGATCTGGATATGAGTCTGGCTCCTCTGAAGTACGACGGACTGACGCCCTGGGAGATTCTGCTCTCCGAAGCCCAGGAGCGGATGACCGCGGCCGTGGCCCCGGAGGAACTGGACGCCTTCCTGGCCCTGGCCCGGCGCATGGACGTGGAGGCCACGGCCCTGGGGACGTTCACGGACAGCGGGCTGTTCCACATCCGCTTTGGTGACCGGGTGGTGGGCAGCCTGGAGATGGATTTCCTGCACAACGGCACGCCCCAGATGCGCCTGGAGGCCGTTTGGACGCCGCCGGAACAGCATGATGTTCGGATCGAGCTCGGCGGCGACATCGACCATGGCGAACTATTGGAGCGGATTCTCGGAAGGCTCAACGTATGCAGCAAGGAGTACGTCATCCGCCAGTACGACCACGAGGTCCAGGGCGGGAGCGTGATCAAGCCCTTGATGGGCGTCCGGGCCGACGGCCCGACGGACGCGGCGGTGATCCGCCCGCTGCTGGATTCCCACCGGGGTCTGGTGGTCTCCCATGGAATCTGCCCCAAGTTCAGCGATTTGGACACCTACTGGATGACCGCCAATGCCGTGGACGAGGCCGTGCGCAACGCCGTGGCCGTGGGTGCGGATCCCGTGCGGATGGCCGGAGTGGACAACTTCTGCTGGTGCGACCCGGTCCAGTCCGAAAAGACCCCGGACGGCCGCCACAAGCTGGCCCAGCTGGTCCGGGCCAACCAGGCCTTGGCTCACTACTGCCTCGCCTACGGCGTGCCCTGCGTCTCGGGTAAGGACTCCATGAAGAACGACTACTCCGTGGCCGGGGTCAAGATTTCCGTTCCGCCCACCGTGCTCTTCAGCCTGGTGGGCGTGGTGGAGGACGTCCGGGCCTGCGTGTCCTCGGACTTCAAGCAGCCCGGTGATCTGATTTATCTTTTAGGCGTGACCCGCTCCGAGCTGGGCGGCTCCGAACTGGCCGACGACCTCGGGCTGCCTCAAGGGGTAATCCCTCAGGTGGACGCCCTGGCCAATCGCCGACGCTACCACACCCTGCACGCGGCCATCCGCTCCGGCCTGGTCCGGGCGGCCCACGATCTCTCCGACGGCGGCCTGGGGGCGGCTCTCGCGGAAATGGCCATTGGCGGACGCCTGGGCGCGCGGATTGATCTGGCTCAGGTTCCTGCCTGTCCGATAGCTTTGCCCACGACAATCTTGCTCTACAGCGAATCCGCCGGTCGCCTGCTGGTCTGCGTGGCCCCGGACCAAGCGGCGGAATTCGAGGCTCTGTTCGCGGGCCAAGCCCTGTCCCACATCGGTCACGTGGACCAGGGCCCGACATTACGGATCAACAACGCCGACGCCCCGGTGCTCACTGTGTCCGTGGAACGTCTTGCCACAGCGTGGAAGACGACCATGGATTGGTGAGTCTTGGGGAACTATCAAAAATATCTTGACAACCGAGGAGCAACAATTGACCGAAGAGAATACCAATCAACAATCCCAGATAGCTGGCCCGAATCCTGAACTGCCTGAGGCAGAGTTGGCCGGATTGCCAGAGGCGCTGCGAGAGGGCTTTGCCCGTGCAGGGTGGTCGGATCTGACGCTGGTTCAGACCAAGGCCATTCCGTACGTGCTGGCCGGACAAGACGTCATGGTACAGGCCCGGACCGGGAGCGGCAAGACCGGGGCCTTCATCTTGCCCTTGCTGGAGCGGATCGATGTTTCCCGGCCGGATTGTCAGGCCCTGGTGCTGACTCCTACACGGGAGTTGGCCCGGCAGGTGGCCGAGGAGGCCAAGGTTTTGGCCGGGGAGAGCGGGTTGAACGTGGTTCCGGTCTACGGCGGCGTGGGCTACCAGGCCCAGCGGGACGCCTTTCGTCAGGGCGCGCATTTAGTGGTGGGCACTCCGGGCCGGATTCTGGATCACCTGCTCGGTCGCAACCTTACTTTGGATCGTCTGCGCACCCTGATCTTCGACGAGGCGGACCGGATGCTTTCCGTGGGCTTTTACCCGGACATGCGCGAATTGCAGCGCTACCTGCCGTCCTCGGGCTACGACGCCTTCATGTTCTCGGCCACCTACCCGGAAAGCGTGATCCGCTTGGGTCGTGAGTTCTTGAGCGAGCCGGCCTTTCTCGGCCTGTCCGGGGATCAGGTGCATATCGCGGAGATCGACCATTCCTTCTGCGTGGTTCCGCCCATGCAGCGGGACAAGGTTTTGATCCGCCTGCTGGAGATGGAAAACCCAACCTCGGCGATCATTTTCTGCAACACGAAAAACAACGTGGAGTTCGTGGCGGCGATTCTCAAGCAGTACGGGTTTGACGCCGAGGATATTTCCTCCAACCTCACCCAGAACAAGCGCGAGGAAGTTCTGGCCCGGATCCGTTCCGGCAATCTGCGCTTTCTGGTGGCCACGGACGTGGCCGGACGGGGCATCGACATCCCTGGGCTGTCCCATGTCTTTTTGTACGAAGCCCCGGAGGATCCGGAGTCCTACATCCATCGGGCCGGGCGAACCGGACGGGCCGGAGCTTCGGGCTCGGTGATCACCCTGGTGGACATCATGGAGAAGATCGAGCTGGGTCGGATCGCGACCAGGTTCGGAATCAAGATGCTGGAGCGCCCCGCCCCGGAGGAGGCCGACGTTCTGCCCGCGCTGGAGAACCGGATCACCGTGCTGCTGGAAAACAAGCAACGCCGGTTGACCCTGGCCCAGAAGGAGCGGGCCGCCCGCTTCCTCCCGACCATTCCCAGCTTCGCCCAGAACGAGGACACCGCGGCCTTGCTGGCCCTGCTCCTGGACGAGATGTACCAGCGCTCCATGAACGTCTCCCCGCCTCGCCCCGAGGTCGACGCCGAACCCAAGCTCCGGAAAAAGCCCGCGGCCCAGGCCGCTCAGGCCGATCCTTCCGTCGCGGCGGCCAGGAAGAAACGCCGCCGACGCAAGCCCAAGGCCGAGGAAGCAAACAAAATGCCCGCCGAAGGCGGTTCAGGTGGATCGGAAGGTTAGAAGGACGAGCGCGCCACCAGATCGTACACCGCCGTGAAGTCCCGCTCCAACCGTGGAAGCAGGCTTCGAAGCGCGTCGAGGTCGTTGTTTCGACCCGCGTCCTCCATTTTTCGGGCAGTTTCGGCCAAGTGCGGGCAGCTGCAGTTCAAGGCCGCGCCCTTGAGGCCGTGGGCTTCCTCGCCGACGGCCTGGGCGTCGCCACTGGTCAGGTAGGTCTTGATGGTCTCGATCCGCTGAGTTCCGTTGTCCACCAAAGAGCGCAGAACATCCCGAACCAAGTCGTGATCCCCCATGACCCGGTCCAAGAGTTCCGGCTTGTTGCAGACAACGTCGGTTCCCATGGCCGACTCCATGCAGGATGTGGTCTTCGAAAGAGGCCCGTCGGACGAACTTGTCGGTTGCATCCATTTGATCACGGTTTCGTGCAAGGCCTCGAATCGCAGAGGTTTGGTCAGGTAGTCGTCGAAACCCGCGGCCAGGAATCGTTCCCGGTCTCCATGCACGGCGTGGGCGGTCAGGGCAATGATCGGCGTACGCCGATGGGAGGGCTGAGGGTTGAAACCTGAGACCTGGGGGTCGGAACTCTGACTTCTGGCTTCTGACTCCTGACTTCTTATTTTTCCCGTCGCCTCCAGCCCATCCATGATCGGCATTTCGATATCCATGACCACCAGATCGTAGACCTGCTTTTTCACGGCGACCACGGCTTCTTGTCCATTGTTCGCTGTATCCGGGAAAATGCCTATTTTTTGCAACATCTTCCGGGCCACGAGTTGGTTGACCGGGTTGTCCTCCACCAGCAAGACGCGGAGGCCCGGCTGAACTTGAGGAATCTGTTCCGTTTGTTCGGGCGGGCGTACTTCTCGAAGCATGGTTCGGCTCGGGCTTTCGGAGGCGCATGATCCGGGTTGCTTGCCGAACCGAGCCGTGAACCAGAAGGTGGAGCCCCGGCCTTCAGTGCTTTCCACGCCGATTTTTCCGTCCATCTTTTCCGCCAAACGCTTGGAGATGGCCAATCCGAGGCCGGTGCCGCCGAATTGTCGGGTTGTGGAGGCGTCCACCTGCTGGAAGCATTGAAACAGGAGCTGGAGCTTGTCCGCGGGGATGCCCGGGCCCGTGTCGTGAACATTGAAGCGGAACTGTAGGGTATTGGGTTCACGGATTAATGGTTCACGGTTCACGGTTGGGTCCGTGGTGTCGCCGGTATGTGTTGTATTTGGCGCGACACCGTCGGGCAAAATATTTTTCGCCCCTACGTCAACACCGTCCGTCGTTTTTTCAACCGTTGAACCGTTGAACCGTGAACCGTGAACCTCTCCCTGAACCTCTTCAACCTCAATCCTCACTTCTCCCTTTTCCGTAAATTTCACGGCATTCCCGCACAGATTGAGCAGAATCTGGCGTAGGCGCAGGGGGTCGCCCACAAGGGCGATGGACACGTCGTCATGTATTTGCCAGCCGAGGTGCAGGCCTTTCGTCTGGGCCGTCACGGCCAGCATGTTCACCGTCGCGTCCAGAACCTCGGGCAGGGAAAAAGGCACTTTTTCGAGTTCCAGCTTGTCGGCCTCGATTTTGGAGAAGTCCAGGATGTCGTTTATCAGCCTGAGCAGGGCTTCGCCGCTGGCATGGATCACCTGGGCGTATTCGGACTGTTCCTCGTTCAACTCCGTATCCAGGAGCAATTCGGTCATGCCCACCACGCCGTTCATGGGTGTACGGATTTCGTGACTCATGGTGGCCAAAAAGCGGCTTTTGGCGATATTGGCCCGTTCCGCTTCGGCCCTGGCCGTTTTCAACTCTTCCTCTCGACGTTTGCGCCGGATGACGTTGACCAGGAGTTCCGCCAGGACCATGAACAATTTGATCTCCGTGGCCGACCACTCCCTCCGACGCTGGACCGAGTCGAAGCCAACGAATCCGATGCACTCTTGTCCGTTCAACAACGGTAACGAGAGCACGGAGAGGATGTCTTGGTCCGCCAGATGCTTTCGCAACGGGTCGGTTTCGGGCATGGCGCTCACGTCGTTGATGTAAAATGGTTTCCCGGATCGGTGGTGGTTGACCTGGTTCGGTGCTTCGTCGAACGAGACGTTTTGGAGGTTGTTGATTTCAGGCTTAATCTCCGGGGCACTCCATTCATGGGTGTTGCGCATGGTTTGCTGCTGATAATCGTAGGAGAAAATATAAACGCGATCAGTCTTGGAAAACGCTCCTACCCGGGCCAGGGCTTCCTGCAGGGCCTCGTCCAGGAAATCCATGGGCACGTTCAGGAAGAGCAGGGAAAGGTCCATGAGCAGGTGCTGCAGGTCGATCTGGTACTGGATTTGCTCGCGGGCCGCGACCCGTTCACTGATGTCCTGGACCGCTGAAAAAATGTGCGGTTCTCCATGAAAATGAATCATCCTGGCGAACATCAGTCCGGTGAGCCTCTTTTGGTTTTTCATCCGAAAACTGGCTTCAAAGTGGGAGCATGCTCCATTTTTTCGCAGCAATTCCAGGAACATGTCACGCTGTTCGGGATGTTCCCAAATATTCAATCCCAGCGTGGTCTTTCCCTGGATTTCGTGGCGACTGAAGCCGCTCAGGGCCATGAAGGCCTCATTGGTTTCAATGATTTCGCCGTCTTTCATTCGGGTCAGGATCAGCGGGTTGGGGCTGGCATGGAACAGGGTCTGAAAACGCTCCTGGGTCTCGCGCAGGTTCCGTTCCATCCGGTGTCGGTCGGTAATGTCGGACAAGGTCAGCAGGAGTCTGCTCTGGTTGTCCACCATCAGCCGGGCCGTGGCCCCCAGCAGGACCATGTCCCTATGGCCCTCGCCGCTGACCAGCGTGGTCCGGAATTCGATGTCCTGAAACGAGATACCGGTTTGGAGCGTGCTCTGCATGGCGTTATTCAGCTCGCAAACGGCGCAGCTCTCGCCGTATCCGCAACCTCGCGGGTGCTCCTGGGCCCTGATGCATCCGAACGCGCCGCAGGCCCGGCCGAGGTGCAGGTCTTCGACGCTCATGTCCAAGAAGTCGCGCATGGCCCGGTTGGCGAACAGGATGCGTTGTTCGTCGTCCAGGACGCAGAGCAGGGCCGGGGTGCTGTCGAACACGGCCATGATCTCGTCGGTCATGTTCGAGGTAGGTGAGAGATATTCAGACATATTGAGGGGAGACGGTTGGTGACGCAATGAGGAATGCCCTCATGCATTTTCGCGACACTACGAAAACGGCACCAGGGAGGCAAGACATTCATGAGGTTGGACTGGACTTCCAGTGCTGATCGGTCGGCGATCCGAGAGTGTTTCGGGAGCTTTTCGAGAAGCCTTGTGGTTCATTTTGGAACCTTGTAGGAAAAATGGAGATGAACCGGAAAGGTTGAGAGCCCGAGCGGGACTGCTTGAGCAAGGATGACGGTCCGGGCTGTACGGATCATCTGGCGCCCCGCCCACC
>NZ_PZKN01000022.1 GCF_003046795.1 Desulfonatronum sp. SC1
ACAATGCAGCAGATGCGCACACTCCATTCATGTCTTTGTTGGAATGCCGGGGCACGAAAAGCGACCCGCAAGCTTGAGGAACCAAGCGACGCCCAGGCCCAGATACTGAAGGCCATGGGCTACGGAGTGAGCAGTGGGGTCTTACAGGAATTGGCGACTTAACACACCGAAATCACTTGCGTTTTCAAAAAAAATGACGTTCAATCTGTTAAACTCCTGTCAAACTCTCACGTATGAATAAATACGCTTCGATCTTGAACCCTTTTTGCTCCTTGCACTTGGGGTTTTTGAACGGACTGTGGAAAAAGACGTTTTCTACAGTCAGTTAACCGCCTTTCATCCACAACAGGTCTCCCTCAATATGCACATTGATAGGGTTGACGCCGTGCCGAACGTCCTGGCCATCTTCCAGGGGGTGCGGTGAATCCGCGTGCGGAGTATCATTAAATATGCTGACTCGGAGTACTTTGGGGCGAAACCAATATCCCGCGGCGCGTGTATTGGCGTTGGAAACCAGTAGTAGCAACTCCTGCAAGTCAATCCAGCCGATATCCCTGGATACCGACATGGGGATGGACACCCATTGGTCTGGATTGATCCGGGATGTCCGGACCTGGTCCCACAGTTGGTTCCAAGATTCTGCTTCAGCAATTTGTATTGCCCTGGCTTGCTTGGCTGCCTCCACTTGTGCCAGTTTTATTCTGGCTTCGTGCATGCGACGGCTTTGGGCCTGAAAATTTCCCCAAGTCGTAACAAACATAGAGGCGGAGCCAGCAAGCATCATGGCGACGACACACACCGCGATCCATTTTTTCATTAATCACTCGCTCAAGACCTAGAAATTCATCTCGGAGATCAGATCGTACACGGGCAGCAACAGGCCGGCGATGAGCACTCCAAATATCAGGCCCATGAAGACCAGCAAGGCAGGTTCAAGTGTTTTGCCAAGCACTTCGACCATATTCGTCAGTTTTTCACGGTAGACCTTGGCCACGTAACCGGTCTGCTCCTCCATGCGCCCAGATTGTTCGCCGATGTTGATCATGCGGATCGCAAAAGAAGGCAAGACATGAGACTGGCGCATGGAAGAAGAGATGTTGTTGCCGCTCTTGATGCTAACCTTGGCCTCTTGCAAGCGCTTTTTGTACACGGTGTTCGGGGTGGCATCACTGATAATGTCAAAGGATCTCAAAACTCCGATTCCTGCTCCGAGCAAAATCCCCAGGTACTCAGAGATTCTGGAGGCCATGGATGTTTCCAGAATGCTCCTGAGCAGCGGGAGCTTTAGGAGCAGGTAGTCGGTGGCATAGCGGAAAGGAGGCCATCCGCGGCGCAGAATGAAAGTCAAGGCCAATATGGCCGTCAGCGCAAGGCCGGCGATGCCCAAGTATGCACGGGTCCATTCGCCAACCTTGATCAGAGCTCGAGTGATCAAGGGGAGGTCTACGTCCATGTCCAAAAATAATTGGAGCAGGTTCGGTACCACGTACCAAAACCAAAATATGGTTGCCGCCATGATCAGTGTGATCAAAAAGAGAGGGTAGATTAAGGCACGCTTGGTGCTGCTGATGATTTCCTGCATGCGCCGGAGATGCTCGGAGGCTTTGAGCAGAATGCTGTCCAGGTTGCCGGTCTCCTCGCCGATTCTGGCCAGGTTGATGACCATGGGTGGGAAGACCCCGGGGTGACGCGCCATGGCTGCGGCAAAAGTCTGGCCAGAGACGATATCCGAGCGAATGAACTTGAGCGTCATGCGCAGCATTTTGTTGGAGGTGTCTTGAATTATTTCATCAAGTGCTTCCAGGATGGAGACACCCGCACCCAACTGGACGCCCATGTTGTTCAGAAATTCCGCGAGTTCTGATCGGTTGACCCGTCCGACGCCGTAGGAGGATATCTTGCTGAGGGTCGCGGATAGGCCGCTCAAGCGGCGAATGTTCAGGACAATGCTGCCCTGGTGCTCCAGATAGCGGATGGCCGGGGATTCGTCCGAAAAAGGCAGGTTGGCCACGCCACGTTCCATTATGCCCTTATCGTTTATTATGTTGTAGCTGAAAAATGACATGGCCAGCCTATATTCAGATGACAGACGACAGGAAACAGATGGCGGTAAAAACAGTATGTCGAAATACTGTCTTCAATCAAAAACTCGGCATCGGGCTCTTTGCGGGTACATCTCATGTCATGATTCACCCGGTTGGCAGTCGCGAAAAAGCAAAAAAAAAGGTTGCCAAAAAAAACCTCGACTCCAGTCAAGGTAATTTCGAAGGCAACCCGGCTGTCCCGTTCCGGGACCCGTGGCTTTCCGTCCCTGCCTCGCGACAGGTTTGGCTTTGGTTCTGGTCAGTTGATTCTACACAGGACTCTGGAACTGCTGCTCATAGTATGGGCGTGGTTTTTGGTCAATACGGTTGCGCGTACATTGATGCGATTAAATACCCTTGCGCAAGACGCCCAATACGCGCTGGACCTCCCGGACCGTGGTCATGTGTTGTAATATCTTGAACCTGGCTATTTCAAACATGTCCTGAAAATGATGCTTCCTGGCGGTTTCCATAAGCTCCGAGGGCGGTGCGCTGTTTTGCACAGCCAAGCGGAATTCGCGGGTGAAGATAATTATTTCATAGGTCAGGGTGCGCCCGAAGTAGCCGGTTCGGTTACAGAAAGTACACCCGTTGCCTCTGACCAGGCTTTTGGGTTCCGCCTGAAGGTAGTCAATTTCTTCCTGACTGGGTTCGTATTCCTCAATGCAGTGGGGGCATACCGTACGTAACAGGCGTTGGCTGACCAGCGCGTTAAGGCTTTCAGACAGGGCCAGGTTGTCCATGCCCAGCCCGCGTAGACGTGGGAGGGCTCCCAGAGCGGTGTTGCTGTGCAGTGTGGAAAGAACCAGGTGTCCGGTCAGGGCCGCGTTCAAGGCGGTTTTGGCAGTCTTTTCATCCCTGATTTCGCCGATAAGGATAACGTCAGGGTCGTGGCGGAGGAATGAGGGCATGGCATCGGCGAAATCGTATCCCGCGGGTAGATTTACTTGGGTCTGTCGAGCCAGGGGGACGAGGTATTCAACGGGGTTTTCAACGGTGAGCACGTTCTTGCCGAGAAGATCCAGAGATGTCAGGCCTGCAACCAGGGTAGTGGTTTTACCGGCACCGGTGGGGCCGCTGAGCAGGATGATGCCGAAGGGCTCTTCAAAAATCCTGTTCATCCGCTCCACATCTTTGGGTAAAAAACCCAGAGCGTCCAGGCTCTGGCTGGCTCGTTCCTGAGGCAGGAGGCGCATGACCATGTTTTCACCGAAAGGGGTGATTATTGATGAAGTTCGGATGTCGTATTTTTGTTCCAGAAGCGTCACGGACCAACGTCCGTCCTGGGGCAGTCGCTGCTCAGAGATGTTCATGCCGGCTTGAAGCTTGATGGCGCTGATCAGGCGCCTCAACTGGGGCTGGAGGTGGATTTCGTTGACGAGGACGCCATCCACCCGGAAGGCCACACTGAGACCCTGATCCATGGGACGGATATGCACGTCCGAGGCTCGACGTTTGACTGCCAGCAGAAGCAGGTGGGTCAAAAAATTATCCAGGCTGACCGTCTGGCTGGAGTCTGCTGCCAACACTATGGCTTCCTGCTCCAGCATTTTTTCAACGGGGTTATCCAGAAAGTAGAAGTATTTATATATAGCCGAGACCAGTTTACTGTCTTCAGCAATAACAAACGAGGGACGCAACCCCATACCCCGAAACACCGCCTGCTCCAGGCGTTGGTCAGGAAGTTCCGAGGTCGCCGTGATTAAACGGTCGCCTTCAACGCGGATGGGAAATATCCGCAGAGACATACACGAGTTTTTGTTGAAGCGTGGTAAAAGAGAAAGGTCAGGAACCTCCTTGTCCATATCCACGAGTTCCAAATTCAGTTGCTGAGAAAGAATCCTGGCAAGGGAGAGTTCCGAGGCAAGACCGATGCGGAGAAGAACTTTCCCCAGCTTTTCCTTGGTTACGCGCTGAACTTGCAGAGCATAGCGGAGTTGTGTCTCGGTAATATAACCTTTGCTTTTCAGCAGGTCGCCGATGCGGATGGGTTCGGTCACGGTTATGATTCCTTCAGTTACGCGTGAGAATGGGAATGTCTTAAGATTCTCGCGGTATTTCTGCCATGAAGCTATTCTACTGGTGCCGAGTCAAGGCAGCAATCCACAAGATGGTTTCTGGATCAGGGAACCCAGTATGTTGAACAGGCCATTCTCTTTGAAAGTTATTTATTGCCTGCCACATCATGAATCCAGCTGTTCCGTCTTCAGGGCCATCATAGTAGCCTAGTTTTAATAGCATTCTCTGTAACATGTCAATTTTTTCGTTTTTGAGTCCTGGAAAAAATTTTTCAATGCTCAAAACAGGCTCCCACAATGCTATCCATTTTGGTTCTCCTTCAGCGTGATCCTTCCCGCGAGCAGTGTTCCAGGCCAGTGCGGAATACCGGATATTGTCTCGGGGAGGAAGCTCTCGCAAGCGAACCATTTGCAAATGTTCCGGCAACTGCTGTTCAAGGATGCCGGGGTCATTTTTGTGCAAAGCCTGGTTCAGCACTGGAAGCAAGTGCTCCAGGTTGTGTCGACTTAAAAAAGTGACATGGGAGGACGGAGGGGGCGTTTCAGTCGCAAAGGGATGTGGCGCATGGGACGCATGATCATCGATTTGATCTGGCCTTGAGACGGACTCTGTGTCCCGAGCGACCTGGGGCTGTTGAACAACTGGGCCACTTCCTTTTCCCTGGCCCTGGTTTGATGCGTGAAGCAGGGCGGATGGCGCGCCTGCAGCGGCAGTTGGATATGGATCGGACCTGGAGAGAGTTTCGGATGGGGAAAACGCGTGGAAGAAGAACCCCAGAGTCAGCAGCAGCGTCGCGGCCGCTCCAAGCCAGATGAGCTGTTTGGTGGCGGGCCGCATGCCAAGGCGGGCCGCAACGTCGAGTTGGTATTCGGCAATTTCAGTTACCGCCTCGTTCATGATTTTCAAATTGATCTCGGTGGCGTTGTAGGCCACCAAACCATACAGGGTCCGCTCCATGATCAGGTTGATCATTCTCAAATTGCCCTGAGTGGCTTGCCACAAGCGGTCTGTGGCCGCCTGCTCCACCAAGAGTTCCGCCCCCACGCTCGCGAGTTTGTACTGAACGTATCGGGTCGTATCTTTTTTGCCCAGAGGGTCCAATGTCAAAAATATACCGATTCTGCTACGGAGTTGGCGCAGGTTGGGCCGATCCAATTTTTCCTTGAGTTCAGGCTGGCCAACTAAAAGGATCTGCACCAGCTTTTTTTCCTCCTGCTCCAGGTTGGAAAGCATCCTCAGAGCTTCCAGTGTTTCCAGAGAAAGATTGTGCGCCTCGTCGACGATGATTGCGCAATTGTGACCCTGAGCGGACCGGTCAAGAAAAAAACGGTGCAAAAGTTCGATCAGGCGGGCCAGATTGAGGTCGTCATCTGCTTCCAGGCCAAAGTCTCTGGCAATAGCCAGTAAAAGTTCCTTGCGATCCAGGAGACTGTTGAAGACCCAGGCCGTGGCGAGGTTCTCGCCTTCCAGGGCATGCAGAAACTGATACAACAGGGAGGTCTTGCCGACTCCAACCTCGCCAACAAGAACAAGAAAGCCTTTTCGAAAATTAATGCCATGGTGCAGTTCTTCCAGAATACGCTTGGTGTTGGCAGTGTGAAAATAGCCCTTGGTGAAAGCAGACGGAGAAAACGGGTTGGCATCCAACTTCAATATAGAAATGATGTCGCTTTCCATGTGAACACCTGTAAAATAAAAAATATAACGTGCAATATTACTTTATTTACTGTCTGAGACTCAAAGACGGCACAGTAAAGCGTTGTCCATTGAAATCTATCCATTTTTGTTTGGTCGTGATGATTACAGCTCGTTTAAGGTCGTGTCAAGGCAGTGCAAAATTCTCCTTTACCAACTCTCTTTGGAAAGACGGAGGACTGTTTCTGTTGAGGATAGTTCGATATCCCCTCGCTGATGAGTATTATCATGCATGGTTAAAACGGAGTTGCCTGCGTCCCGTCAACATATGCTCGACGATCATCCAAAGAAGAGTTTCACCTCCTCGTCCCGCAGAATCTTGGCCGTCTCTCGCATCTTCAGACTGACGACTTGGGCCGTGGTGCTGGTTTGCAGTTGGTGGAGCACTTCTTTTTGGACGGCATCCTCGGCCTGGGCCAGTTTGGTCAGGAAGCGGCGGTATTCGCCGCTGGTTTTGTAGGTCTTCTTGATCAGGGCCTGGTAGCTTGAGCCCTGGCTACGCAGAAGCTTCAGATAATGGGCCTTGAGCAGTTCCACCTCGGCGACCTGCGCGTTGCGTAACCGTATCTGGCCGGGGGCGCTTTCCAGATCCTGAACTCCAGAGGCGTTTTTGTACGTTACATCCTTCTTGCCGGTGGTCGTCTCCTCCAGGGCCGATTCCATGGCCAGGGTTTTCGAGCGTACCACCCCTTTGGCGAAGCTCTCCAGGTCGGTCCGGTATTCCCGCAGCTTAAGGTAGTGATACATCAGCAGCGGAGGAAACAGGACTCGCCAGATGGTCAGCCTGGGCTTTTCCACGACCCGGCGGGCCAGTTCCCTGGCAAAGTTCTGCTCATGGTCCCAGATCATTTGGTAGGTTTGCTGAGTGTCTTGGGTCATAAGGTACGGGGGGATGTAAGGCATCATCGGTCGGGGGAAAGGGGAGGTGCCTGGCGACTACAGGAGCCTGACCGGACACTTCGATTTCGTTCCAATGTGCCTGAAAAACGCTTTGTCAAAGGTGAACAGTTCTTGGCAATGCGCGCATAACGCCAGATGCAATGCATCCGCGAAGTCGCTCCCGGCCATGTACCAAGCCAGGGCGGCGGATAGGGCTCTCGCGTCCCGCAACACGATATTCTCCAGGCCGAACAGGGCCGTCATGGCCGAGTGAATCTCCTTGCTGGAAAAACCATACGCATGCCGCAACACCCACTCGGTTTCCAGGATTACGGTATCTGAAAGGAAGATGCGCGGTGCATTTCGTATCATCTGAAACGCTTTTGCGTACTGTCGCTCGTCGTCCCGGGTCAGAAAACGGACGACGACGTTGGTATCAATCGCGATCACGGTTCGACTCCAACGCGCCTTTGCGGACAGCCTCATCCATATCGGCAAGGGATTTGGTCGGCCCTTGATAGGCGAGACATCCGGCGACTTCGTCGACTTTCATAGCCGGGAACACGCTTCTGGGCTTGAGCAGAACCCCGTCGTCAAACTCGATGACTTCCAGTTCCTGGCCCGGCCCCCAATGCCGAATGGTTCGAATGTGTTTGGGAATGATCACTTGACCTTTGCTCGAGAGTGTCGTTGTCGTCATCACGCGCCCCTCCTTGTCGTGTAAGTATTAAGTAAGACAGAGACGTTATTGCGGTGAAAGTCAAGGCGGTGGAGCAATCCAAATGGAGAAGTCGATTGCGCATGCCTGCTGTTCATGGCGATTTGGCACCCGAAATCCACTTGTGCATTCGTGACAACCATCCTCTCGGACGTCGCTCCCAACTCGTTTCCACGCAGGGCAGAAAGACCTCCGCCCCCCATTTCTGCTTGAAGTACCGGATGGCCGGGTTGATGCCCAGGCCCAGGTTCATGCGGACCTGGCCGCGCTTTTCGCCTTCCTGGAGCAGGGCGTGGAGCAGCAGGTCCGCGGTGCCCGGCGGGGCGAGGTCCGGGTCGCGGAAGGCGAACATGTAAAAGGCCGTGCTCAGGGAGGTGAAGTCTCCCACGACAAACCCGGCCAGACGCGGAGGACCATCACTTCGGTTCAACCAGGCCGAAACCACCAACGCGCCAGGACAGCTTTGAACATAGGCCGGAATGTTGCGGAAGACGAGCCGTGTTCCCGGCTCAAGATCCCGGTATTCCAGGTAGCGGTCGATCAGCGCCAGATGCTCCTGGTCCAGAACGCGGCCCTGATCCAGGGTCACTTCCCGCCCGGCCCGGCGCAACAGGTTGCGCAATTTCTGGTTTGGCGCGGGCGCGGGAATGGGCAGGGCTAGGTAGGCGTCCCGGGGCTGGCCCGAGGATTGGCCCGGGGATTTGTCGGCAGGAGGCTCTTTGGTCGCGACGGCGGGCGCCTGCCGGGGGCGGGTGGCCGCAAGCACGGTGATTCGTGGGGCCCGGCTGGATTCCAGGGCCAGGTCCACGGACCGTGACAGGGCCTGCTCGTCGAAAAGACTCTGAGGGGGATCGTGCAGGGGGTAGCCGATGAGCACCAAGTCGTCCGGGGATTCGTAGCCCAGGCAGGCGTCGAACAAGCGCGGCGTGCTCCCGGCCACGGCCCGGACGTAGCAGATCAGTTGTTCCGGAACCACGGCCCGCGCGGCGACATGATCCAGGCGATCCGGGCCGAGCATCAGATTTTCCGCAGCTTGCGGACCGTGAATCCGGCATCGGCCAGCATTTTTTGCAGATTGAACATATGCGCCGAGCCTACGAACACGGCGCAACGGCCGGTGGTGATCCGGGGCAGCATCCGTTCCAGGAATAGGGCGTCGCGGCGGTCGATGACCAGATCCGTGCGGGAGGGGAATTCGGCACTGGTGCCCATCATGGCGTCCAGGTCGCCCTTGAGGTAGGCGCGCATGTTCCGGCGGATGAACCCTTTCCAGAGGCCGCACTGACGAAAGAAGCGCACGATGCGGTCCACGGGCACGCTTTCCAGCGTGACGATCTGCTCGTCGATAGACTCCATGCCACGGACCTCCTTGCCCATCTCGTGGGCCAAGTGCCAAGCCTCCAGGTCCACGGAGTGGTTCCAGTCGTTGCGGCGTAAAAAGTGCGTCCAGAGGGAGAAAAAGGCGTACCAGTGCCGGGTGTTGGCGAGATAGTGCCGGACGTCCGCGGGATTCGGATCTTCCGTGCCCAGGAATCTGGCCCAGAATCCGCGTGGCCCGTTGACTGTGCGCTCCAGTTTGCGCACGTCCTCCTCGGTCATGGCGTCCAGCAATCTGGGCGAGGCCTGGTTCGGGGTCTGGTCCGGGGTCTGGCCGATCCGGGCGACCTGGTCCAGGCTGGCCTGATCCAGCGGGCCTTCAAAGATCACGGTGTCCACCTTTTCGAACAACCGGCGCATGGAACTCTCGAAACTGCAGCAGAAAAAATGCGCTGTCCCGCCGATCCAGGACGTTCTGCCGTTTTTCTCCAGTTCCCATATCAGCTTGTAGGGGCGCTGCGGAGGCAGACTGTTCCAGTACTGCTCCCTGGTCATCTGGACATGGGGCATGAAGACCACGGTACGCACCAGATCGTCCAGGTCGTCGCGAAAATCCGGGGGTTCGCTCCACTCCGCCATTTCGTAGGCCGTCGCGGGCGATGCGCCCCACTTCTCCTTGAACCGGCGGATGCCCGGATTCACGCCCAGCCCCAGATGTAGGTATTCCTTGCCCGTTTCCAGGGCGATGCGGATCATCTCCCGGAACAACAGGTCCGAGGCGTAGGGCGTGTGGGTTTGGCGTGAATGCGCCCCCAGCAGGTAGCTCAGGAATGGGCGCGGCGCGGCGTCCAGGAGCAGGCAGGCCGCGAGGTTGCCCTGGTCGTCCCAGGCATTGAGCAGGAACAGATCCGGACATTGGGGCAGAGCGCTTTCGGTGCGAGCGTAGAGTTCGCGCACATTGGGCGGCAGGGCGACCCGGCCCGTGAATTCCGCCCAAAGGCGGCGGTGGGCCGCGGTGAAGGCCGTGCCTCGGTCCACGGTCAGTCGGGCCGCGGCTTTGTCCGCCAGGCGGGTGAGACGGGATGGAATCTTGATGTCGGAGGGCAGGACGTAATAGCGGTCCTGGGTGGTGCGATACAGGCGAAGACGTTCAGGCAGTTCCGGGCAGATGGCCCAGCAGTTCACGGCCCGGGTTTCGCGACGGGCCTCTTGCAAGGCCTGGTCAAAGGCTTCGGGAGGATCATCGCCTCCATGGATCGAATAGCCCACGGCCAGGAGCCAGTCCTCGGCGTGCAGAAACAGGTAGTCGTACCGGAGAAAAGGCCGTCCGCCGGACACGGTTTTCATGTAGTGAATGGAATGTTCCGGAACACGGGCCTGACTCAGGAGCAGGTCGTACTCGGCGGGACTCAGGTCTTCAGACGTGGGCATGAACGGCCTCCACCGCGGCTTTGAAGGTCGCGAAATTGCCCTCAAGTATGGCCTGGGCCGCGCCATGGGTCAATGTCAGGAAGTAGTGCAGGTTGTGGATGGTGTTCAGGCGGTAGGCCAGTAGTTCCCGGGCCATGTACAGGTGGCGCAGGTAGGCTCGAGAGAATCGGGTGCAGGCGTAACAGCCGCAGTTGGGGTCCAAGGGGCCGTCGTCCTCCTTGTATTCAGCGCGTTTGATGTTCACCTTGCCCAGGGAGGTGTACAGGGTGCCGTTGCGGGCGTTGCGGGAGGGCAGGACGCAGTCGAACATATCGATGCCCGCCTCGATCCCGTCCAGGATGTCCATGGGCGTGCCCACGCCCATCAGGTATCTGGGCTTGTCCGAGGGCAGCAGGGGCGCGGTATGGCGCATGATCTCCAGCATCAGCGGCTTGGATTCGCCCACGCTTAAGCCCCCGATGGCAAAGCCGTCAAAGGGCAGGTCGCAAATCTGGCGGGCGCTTTCCGTGCGCAGGTCCGGGAAGAAGCCACCCTGGACGATCCCGAATTGGAGCTGGCTACCTGAATCTTGGGGATAGGCCTGGCGGCAGCGGGCCGCCCAGCGGGTG
Organism: Desulfonatronum sp. SC1; assembly: GCF_003046795.1. Classification (NCBI taxonomy): domain Bacteria; kingdom Pseudomonadati; phylum Thermodesulfobacteriota; class Desulfovibrionia; order Desulfovibrionales; family Desulfonatronaceae; genus Desulfonatronum; species Desulfonatronum sp. SC1. The sequence continues at coordinate 10,752 of NZ_PZKN01000022.1, forward strand.
GTCAGGCCCAGGGATTTGGCCGTGTAGGCCTTGTCCGCGCCGTAGGGCACGCACTCGTCCAGGACCATCATAATGTCCGAGCCCAGGTTGCGCTGGATGGAGACCACCTTTTCCGGAGAAAAAAAGTGCTTGGAGCCGTCCCGGTGGGAACGAAATTCCACCCCGTTCTCGCTGATCTTGCGCAGGGATTGCAGGCTGAAGACCTGAAATCCGCCACTGTCCGTAAGGATCGGGCCCTTCCACCCGGAAAAGGCGTGCAGCCCGCCGCGCCGGGCCACCAGGTCGTCGCCGGGCAAGAGATAGAGATGATAGGTGTTGCCCAGAATAATCTGGGCCTTGAGGTCCAAGAGGTCATCGGGGCTCAGGGCCTTGACGCAGCCCACCGTGCCCACGGGCATGAACACCGGGGTGCGGATGGTCCCGTGAGCCGTGGCCAGCGTCGCGGTTCTGGCTTGGCCGTCCGTGGCCAGGATGTGGAAATCGCCGGTTTTGGTCATGATTTTGGGAGTGTTCAGGATTCAGGAGTCAGAATTCAGGGGTCAGGAGTCGGAAGTCAGAGGTCTGGATAGTCCGTGTTTGGGGCAGAGGTCCGTGAGGATGCAATCGGGACAGCGAGGTTTGCGGGCCGGGCAAGTGTCCCGTCCGTGGAGGACCAGGAGATGGTTTATGTCGCCCCATTGGTCGCGGGGAAAAAGTTGCATCATGTCCCGCTCGATGATCGTCGGATTGGTGGAGGTTGTCAGGCCGAGGCGGAACGAGAGGCGGCGGACGTGGGTGTCCACCGCGATGCCCTCATGTTTGCCCAGGGCGTTGGAGAGGACAATGTTCGCGGTTTTTCGGGCCACGCCGGGAAGGGTGAGCAGGTCGGCCATGGTCTCTGGCACCCGTCCACCGTTTTCTTCGACGACGCGCTTGGCCGAGGCGATGAGGTTTTTGGCCTTTTGGCGGAAAAAACCCGTAGAATGGACCACTTTCTGAACTTCAGCGACCGGCGCACGGCTCAATTCCGCCGGACCCGGCCAGCGCCGAAAAAACTCCGGCGTGACCATGTTCACCCGGGCGTCCGTACACTGGGCCGCCAAGACCGTGGCCACCAGAAGCTCCCAGGGATTCCTCCAGTCCAGCATGGTCACGGGGAGCGGGTAGCGGGAGTGGAGGCGGGTGAAGATTTGGGCTGTGCGATGGGTTGAGTCAGGCATGAGAGTGTTTGGGGTGCGAATTATTGAATTGAATGGTGCGCAAACAGGCTTCAAGTAGCTTGCTGACTTCTTCCTACAGCAATTTCACCGCTCAATGAATAAAATAATGTCCTCGGGTGGTCGCCCTCGACTATACTCATCCTCCGGGCCTGGCTCAATGCCCGGAAGGCTTGGCAAATATTTCGCATTTCTGTCAACTGGCTTGTCTAGGCATGGAGTTTCTTGATCTCCTGCTCCTTGGATTTGGCCTTCTCTTCAGGTGCTTTTGAAAAAGAGCATGATAAATATTTTGATACACGGCGGGGAGCGGATTGCCTGGAAGGACTGGAGTCGGTATTCAAGGCGTCAGCGCCGCAAGGTGCCCATAGGGTGGGTTGGTAGGATCGAAATTCAGAGCGCGGATATCGGCAATTCTTTTTCAGACGGGACAAATAACTCATGACGGACCAAGCATCACCGTCGACATCGATCATCGAGGCCCGCAATCTGTGCAAGCAGTTCGGGTCGTTCACTGCCGTGGACGACTTGAGCTTTCATGTGCAGAAAGGCGAGTTTTTCGGGGTTTTGGGGCCCAATGGGGCGGGGAAGACCACGGCCATTCGGATGATCTATGGGTTTTCCCCCTTGACCTCGGGAACCATGCGGGTTTTCGGGCTGGACATCGGGCGGGGCTGGCGGGAGATCCGGGCCAGGCTCGGGGTCTGTCAGCAGGAGAACACCCTGGACCCGGATTTGACCGTGGAGCAGAATCTGCGGATCTTTGCCGGGTATTTTTCATTGCCCAAGGTCGTGGCCGGACGGCGGACCCGGGAACTGCTGGAGTACTTCGCCCTGGAGCACAAGAAGCAGGCCAAGGTGGAGCACCTTTCCGGAGGCATGGCCCGGCGGTTGATGCTGGCTCGGGCCCTGATCAACGACCCGGAGCTGATCATCCTGGATGAGCCGACCACCGGCCTGGACCCGCAGTCACGGCACCAGGTCTGGGACAAGCTCCGGGAACTTCGGAGCCGGGGGCTGACCATGCTGCTGACTACGCACTACATGGAAGAGGCGGCCTGGCTGTGCGACCGGCTGATCATCGTGGATCACGGCCGGGTGTTGGTGGAAGGGGCGCCGCGAGAATTGATCCGGGAGCATGCCGGGGATTCGGTGGCGGAGGTGGAGTCGCCTTCTGAGGAACTGCGGATGTTCGTCCGTTCTCACGGCCTGGCTCACGACGACCTTGGGGCGCGGATCATTATCTACAACACTCTCGGGCCGGAGCTTGAGCGCAGGTTGCGGGACGAATTTTGCGCCCAGACCTGTACGTTCCGTCAGGGGAGCCTGGAGGATGTGTTTCTGCGTTTGACCGGCAGGGGGTTGCGGGAGTGATCCGGGCCGGAAGGTATTCGTTGCGCTTGTTGCGGGTCTGGCGGCGCAACTTGGTGGTCTATCGGCGGATCTGGAAGGTCAATTTCCTGGTTCCGCTGCTGGAGCCGCTCTTTTACCTCCTGGCCTTCGGCATGGGGTTCAGCGGGCTGGTGGGGGAGGTGTCCTATGCCGGAGAAAGCCTGACTTACGTAGCCTTCATAGCTCCGGCCCTGCTGGCCGCGGCGATCATGTTCAACGCCTTTTACGAGACCACCTTCGCCTCGTTCGTGCGCATGTACTACCAGAAAACATTCGACGCCATGCTTTCCACGCCACTGTCCCTGGAGGAAATCATCACCGCGGAGATCCTCTGGGGGGCGACAAAATCGGTCCTGGCCGCCGGGCTGATGCTGGTTGTCATCGCCCTGTTCGGACTGGTTCGTCTGCCCGAGGGCTTGTGGATTCTGCCCCTGGCCTTTCTGGGAGGCATGGCCTTCGGCTCGGTGGGCATGTACTTTACCGGGATCACGCCGAGCATCGACATGTTCAACCTGCCGATCTTCCTGTTCGTCACGCCGCTGTTCCTGTTCAGCGGGACGTTTTTTCCGGTGGCCGGGTTGCCGGAATGGGCCCAGGTCGTGGCTTGGTTGTCTCCGCTTTACCACTTGGTGGAACTGTCCAGGCTGGCGACCATGGGCCGGATGGAGAGCAACGCCGCGATCAGTCTGGGGTATCTGGTTCTGTTTAGCGGCGTGTTTTTCGGGCTGGCGGTCCGGGCGATGCGGAGACGGCTGATCAAGTAGCTTTGCATCCGGAAATCATGGCGCATCCTGAGGGAAACGTGGTGGCCGCAAGGCGGGGCTCCTTGGTCGTCAATCTTCGATGTGCTGCTCGACTTTGCGTTTTCTGGCTTTGACCTTTTGCACGGAAACCACGGAGTCCAGTTCGAACTTGGCCACCTTGTAGCCCATCTGGCGCTGGGTCAGGCCCAGTTCCTTGGCGGCTCGGGCCTGGATCCAGTCGTTGCGGCGCAGAGCCGCGATCACCTCTCGCTTTTCCATCTCCCGCAGTAGAGCCGGTTTGTTTGAGGTGCCGGGGATGACAGGCTTTCGCTGGGCATGAACCGGGCCTTCGGTCGTGCCGGGTCGGGGCGAAAGGTAGGGCTGGATCAGCTCCGGCTGGATACGGTCCTGTTCGCTGAGGATCACCAGCCGTTCGATCAGGTTTTCCATCTCCCGGACATTGCCCGGCCAATCGTACTCCTTGAGCTGTTCCAGGGCCTCCACGGAGAAGTGGATTTCCCGGTTATACTCCCTGCTGACTTTGCGCAGGAAATGGATCAACAGGCCTTCGATGTCCTCCTTGCGCTCCCGTAGAGCCGGGGTATGGATGGGGAAGACGTTCAGGCGGTAGTAGAGGTCCGGACGGAAAGCCCCCTGGTTGGCCAGGACTTCCAGGTCCTTATTCGTTGCCGCCAGGATGCGTACGTCTACCTTGCGGGTTTTGTTGCTGCCCAACCGCTCGAATTCCTTCTCCTGGATGAACCGGAGCAGCTTGGCCTGCAATCCTAAGGGTAGTTCGCCCACTTCATCCAGGAAGATGGTGCCCTTGTTCGCTTCCTCGAACTTGCCCGGCTTGGTTCCCATTGCCCCCGTGAACGCCCCTTTTTCGTACCCGAATAGTTCCGATTCCAGTAGGTTCTCCGGAATGGAGGCACAGTTGACCTTGATGAACGGAGAATTCTTCCGCTCGGAAAGGTCGTGGATGATCCGCCCGATCAGGGTTTTGCCCGTTCCGGATTCGCCTTGCAGCAACACCGTGGCCTTGGTCGGGGCGACCCGCTTGATCTGCCTCTGGACTTCCTGCATGGCCAGGCTGCGGCCCACGATGTACGGGCCGTCCGAGCCCTTGGAGACCTTGTAGCGCAAGGAGGCGTTTTCCGCCCGCAATTCCTGGAATTTTTCGTTCAGACTGATGAACTGGGCGATGAGCACGGCCACGACCTGCAGGAATTCGATGTCTTCCTGGGGCGGAACGTGGTCTTCGAAGAGACGGTCCACGTTCAGGACTCCGATGGCCTGTCCCTGAAGCATGACCGGGACGCCGATGAAGGTCAGGTGCTGCTTTTCCAGGGTTCGAGATTGGGTTTTGTTCAGGAACAGCGGCTCCTTGCGGATGTCCGGGATGGCGTAGGGCTTGCCGGTCTGGAAGATTATCCCCGTGACGCCCTCGTCCAGGCGGTATACTCCGCGACGCATTTCTTCCCGGGTCAGCCCATGAGAGGCCGTGATGAACAGCATGCCGGTCTTGCGGTCCAGGATGGTCACCGTGGCCCGCTTCATGCTCAACGTGTCCGAGAGGATCCGCAGCACGTCCCTGAGGGTGTTTTCCAGGTCCGGCAGGTTGGCGATTATTTCACTGATGCTGGAAAGGACTTTCAGCTTGAGATCTCTGGTGTCTGGACGCATATTCGCGGATATCGCAAAAAGTATTCCAGATATGCAAAAATGATAATTGTTTGAATTGTATTTGTTTTATTTGTTGCCTCCATGATGATACCCGTTTTAGGCCGACAAAAATGCGTAATATGTGGCTTCATGTTTACGTTATTGTAAAGAATTTTTGTTTCGAGGGCAGGCTGTACCTGATCCGTGCTTTCCGTTAGCTTGATTCGAGGTATCTTGTTCCCCGCGGACTTGCGGATAAGGTTTTTTCTGCACTCCGCTGAATTTGCGCCATTGCAACCGACTATTTTTGAATAACATGATCTTGTTGAAGGAATTATGTCGCTGATGAGTCGTGCTGGTGACCGGTTGCACGGGGCCTCCGCGTTGACCATCGCGGGCTGGGCTTCCGCGGTGGCGATGCTGGCCGTCATGGCGGCTTTGGGAGTGGCCTTTGACTGGAGCATGGTCCACGTTAAGGCCGCGGAGTGGACCCATGCCTGGTGGCTCGTGCCGGTATTGGTCCTGGCCCAGGCCCTGCCTTTCGCCTTCGCCCTGCCCGGTTCGGTAATGTTTTTGGTCATCGGGCTGCTTTACGATCCGCTACCGGCAGCGGCGATGATCGCCACCGGAGGCGTGATGGGCAGCATGGCAGCCTACTATTTCTCCGGAAAGATCGCGGTTTCCTGGGTGGAGCAGGTTCGGCGGCAAAAGGTGTACAAGGTCTTGCGGAGCAACACGAACTTTCTGATGCTCTGCGCCATGCGCACCTTGCCCGGCTTTCCTCATTCCGTGATCAACTATGGTTCCGGATTGTTGCGGGTACCCCTGAAACGCTTCGTTTCCAGCGCTATTTTAGGGTACTTGGTCAAAGGCATGCTCTATGCGTCCATCCTGCATAATGTCGTGGACGCCGACGAGGTCGGAGACTTGTTCACCCTGGACGTGATGTGGCCGCTACTGGTTCTGGCGGGCTTGTTCGTCGCGGGCTTTTTTCTGCAAAAGGCCTTTGGTGGAACGCAGTCGTCAAGCTGATGACCGAATTGGAGTGCACGTTTAGAAGTCCGTTGAAAAACTCCCAATTGCTGCGTCGCTGCAAAAAGTTCAAACTCTCACGTATGAATAAATACGCTTCGACCTTGCTTCGATTGCCAGGACGGTAAATCGATAATGTGGCGCAACCACAGCCCGTAGGGGCCGGACACAGGACGTGTCCGGATAGCTTTTTTTGCTCCTTGCACTTGGGTTTTTTGAACGGACTGGTGGATAAGGACTTTTTCACAGTTAGGCTATTTGTGGAGATAGCGAGGCGATAGTGAGTGACAACTTAACGAAATCATATGCTTCCGCGCATGGCAGTCAGCCGGATGGGCGGCTGCTCGACTTGGTGCACTCGCCCCTGGAAGCCGTGGCCGCGTACTGGCTTTCCCTGAAAAAAACCCTGGATCAACGGAAGAATGGAAAATTTCTGCCCGAAGAGGCCAAGCACGCCACCGAGCCGTTCATCAAGCACCTGCTGAAGCTTCTGCAATCCGGTCTTCCTCCCGAAGACTGCCGACGTCTGGCAGGGATAAAACAACGCAATCTGCTCCGGGATTTGCATCGCAAGCTGGATCTGCTGGCCATCTGTCTGTTGGGCATCGCGGATAATGAAAATCCGCAGAAAGTTCTGATCCGAATCATATCCAAGTTTTCCATCTCCCCGATTTTCGAGAAGGAAGTCTTCGATATCGCTCAGCAGGCCCTTCAAAGTCTGGACAATCCCAAGACCAGGGAGCGATTTCTGCTCATCGATCAATCCATGAAGATCGAGGCCTTGATCATCAACATGATGGTCTACTCCATGTTCGCCCGGCGCAATGATCTGAAGAAGATGGTCGTGTTTTCGGAATATATCCGGTCCTATTACTTTTCCGAAGGCATGGCCCTGATCCAGGACGGGTTTGAGCACGATTTTGTAAAGTACCGGCTGATCTTGCTGCGTAAGGAAATCCTGGCGGACATGGAAAACAAAATGGAAATGTCCGTGGAGATGTTTCTGGGCATCCGCAAGGGCCTCGCTTACGAGGATCTGTTCCGAATCTACGATTCGTTCACGTTGTAGCACGGTTTTTTCGCTCCCCTCTGGTATTTCGACTTACGGATGGGTGGCCAAAGGAGGGTCTCTTTGAGCAATATCGAGGCCGGAGTTAGAATCATGATGGAGTTGGCCGGGATCAAGGACAAGCTGCCGTCCTTTTTCGTCGGTTACATCAAAAATCGCTGCGTGATCACCGTCGTTCCCGTGGTGCCGCAGGTCAATCGCGAAATGCTCATGGAGCATTTGTACAAGGGCAACTCCGTGACGGTCCGGTATATTCATTCCGGAACGGTGCTGGGGTTCACCACGGAAATCCTGCACGTCGCCTTCTCACCCTTTCCTTTGCTGTTTTTTAAATATCCCGAGCGTATCGAATCGTTCAATCTGCGTAAGGCCGGCCGGGTGGGCTGCCTGTTCCCGGCCACGGTGATTCTCGAAGACGTATGTCTTGCCGGAGCATTGTCCGACATCAGTATATCCGGCTGCAACATCGTCTTGCCAACCAACGACGAGCAAACTCTCTCCGTGGAAATCGGCGATGTGTTGCTTTTGCGATGCCCGCTGCTGTTCGGGGTGGATCAAGCGGAGATTTCCTGCACGGTCAGGCAACTGAGCAAAAGTGGTGTGAAAGCGAGACTCGGTTTGATGTTCACGGATGTTCCGGACGACCTGCTGGCACGGGTCAATGTCTATATCGAGCAAACCCTGATGTTCCTGGACTCCGCCTGATGGACATTCGCGCGGATACGGAAATTTCTCGGACTATCGGCGGGTTTGCCGCCGGAATGGCCGTGGTCCTGTTTTTGGTCTGGATATGGTTGCGTCCTGGAGGGGAATTCAGCGCTTTCGCCGGAGTGGTCCTGTCGGTGGTTGCCGCGGGCTGTTTCTCATATCGGCATGAGGTCCATATCGATCAGCGGGCCGATGTGGTGGAAAAGTATCGGCGGATTTTGTTTCGGGAGCGCCACCGGGGATTCTTATTCAGTGAGTTTCGGGCGGTGGGCGTTGCAACCGTACTGGGCGGGGATTTGCGTCCCGTCTATCTGGCTCATGTGATCGAGCTACGCGGCAGGAGCCGGCTGGTTTTGCCGGGGGTGCATTTCGGCCTGGAAAAGGCCAAGGTCGAAGCGGCCGATTTGGCTCGCCAACTGGATCTGCCTCTGGAATCACGGGTGCGCACGATTCTGTGGTCGTGACCGGCAGGCTGGAGGACAAGGGCGTCGGACTGGATTCAGCCCGGAACCACCTGATAAAAGCCGCCGGATTCCAGCAGGCGCAAGGGGACGGTGAAGAGGTCGGTCAGGGTCTGTTCCGTGAGCACGGCCTGCTTGGGGCCGTCGGCCACGGTTCGGCCTTTCTTGAGCAGGACGATCCGGTCTATCTCCGGGGGAATTTCGTGGATGTGGTGGGTGACCAGAATCATGGTTTTGCCGCGGCGCATCAGTTCGCGGATCGTGGCCAGGTAATGGAAACAGGCCGCGATATCCAAACCCGAGGTTGGTTCGTCCAGGAGCAGGGCCTCGGGATCGTGGACCAGGGCGCGGGCCAGCAGAAGGCGGCGTTGCTGCCCTGTGGACAAAGAAGCGTAAAGTCTTTGGGCCAAGTCGGCTCCGGCGATTTCTTCCAGGATACGTTCGGCCCGTTCGTGTTCTTCCCGGGAGAACCGTTGGTGGACATAGGTGCCGATGGATGATCTGAGTCCGGAAAGGACCACTTCCCGTCCGCTGGCCGTGCCTTGATAGTCCTGTTGCAGATCGGAGGAGACGATGCCCAGCCTGGAGCGTAGTTCCCAGATATCCCATCGTTCCCGGCCGAACAATCGCAGGACCGTGTTCGGCTCCGCCGCGGGATAGAGTTCACGGGACAACAGTTTGAGCAGGGTCGTCTTTCCGGCGCCGTTGGGGCCGAGAATTACCGTGTGTTGACCATGCTTAATGGTCAGGTTCAGGTCATGAAAAACCCGGCTCCGGCCTCTGTAGACCGTGGCCGCGCGGATATCCAGAATAGGGGGCGTTCTGCTGGGCATTTCGGGGCACTCTAGCTGTGAGCAGCGGTTTTGACAATTCGGTCAGGCCCTTCTACCTTGACTGTTTTATCAACGATTTTCAACGATTTGCCCGAGAATCGGGCAGGGAGCATGCCATGCGCGAGGTTGACGTACTGATCATTGGTCAGGGACCGGCGGGATTGTCCGCGGCCATTTACACCGCCAGGGCCGGGATGAAGACCGTGGTCCTGGGTTGCGCGCCGAAAGTCGCCGGAGATTACGACATCGACAACTATTTCGGTTTCGACGAAACCATTTCCGGCAGGGAGCTGATCGAACGCGGCACGCGGCAGGCGCAACGCTTCGGGACGGAGGTTGCGTGCGACCGCGTCCTTGGGGTTCATCTGGGAGAGCAGGGTCGGTACCATGTCCGGAGCGAACAGGGCGAGTACGAGGCTTGGGCCGTGATTCTCTCCACCGGCGTGGCCAGGGTCCGGCCGGGTATCGAGAATTTGCACGACTATGAAGGTAAGGGCGTTTCCTATTGCGTGAGTTGCGACGGCTTCTTTTTCCGTCAAAAACAGGTCATGGTTCTGGGCGAGGGGAATTTCGCGGCGAATCAGGCTCTGGAACTGCTGCATTATACGCCCAAGGTCCATGTTTGCACGCAGGGTAAGGCTCTGGACATGGGGGCGGAGTTTCTGGACAAGCTGCGTGAGGCCGGAATACCGGTCTCGGAGCGCAAGATCGCTAAATTGGCAGGGGAGGGCGGTCTGTCCTCCGTGCAATACGAGGACGGCGAGCATGACGCCGTGGACGGGCTGTTCATCGCCATGGGCCAGGCCGGGACTTCCGATTTCGCCGTCAGCCTGGGGCTGGTGATGCGCAAGCAGTTCATCGAGGTGGACGAACAGCAGCGGACCAACATCCCCGGGATTTTCGCGGCCGGAGACTGCGTCGGTCGTTTTTTGCAGATCAGCGTAGCCGTGGGGGAAGGTGCTCTGGCCGCCAGGTCCGCCATCGAGCACGTCAAGAAAGTTCGTCCAAAAGAGTGATGAAATTACGCTTGACAGGACTTCCTGTTCCAGGGTAACAGTTCTCTCTTTTGCAAATTCTTAATGGGCCTATAGCTCAGTTGGTAGAGCCACCGGCTCATAACCGGCAGGTCCCAGGTTCAAGTCCTGGTAGGCCCACCACAAGAGGATCCTGGTGCCTCAGGCGCGTACAACATCACCCGCATTGCTGAAATATTGTTCGCCGTTCTTACGAGAGGTGTTTCTTGGAAAAGTTTATCCGGGAAACACCTTTTTTTTGTCGTTTTTTTACGAAACTCCAGCCAAACCATGAGCAGAGCGAGGTCTGGCCATGCACGTTCATGAACTGATCGCCATGATCGAGGCGACCGCGCCGCCGCGATGGGCGGCGTCCTGGGATCGAAGCGGAGTGCAGGTGGCCGCGGGCAGGAAGCGGGTCGGCAAGCTGGCCGTCGGGTTGGATCCCGCCCCCGTACTGATCGACCAAGCCCTGGCCTGGGGCGCGGATTTTATCCTGGTACACCACCCGTTGACCTTGAAGCCGGAATTGCCTGCCCTGTCAAACGGATACCACCATGTCCTCGGGGCGTTGCTGTGCCATGACGCTTGGTTATACGCCGCGCACACCAGCCTGGACGTCCAGCCTCGGGGACCGGTGAGGTGGCTGGCCGGGGAATTGGGGTTGAATAATGTCTCCGTGTTGGAGGAAACAGGACGCCGTCTCGGGCGCTGGTTTCGTATCCTTGGTCCGAAAGAGCGGATTGAGCAGGTTGCGCAAGGGCTTGAAGGACGTCCGGGCGTCGAAGTCTATGCCCTTGGTGCACGGGCTTTGGAGGTGGTGGCCGCTCCGGGGAGGGATTTCGAAGTGTATGGAGCGATTTCTGGCGCGGAGGATGACACGCTACGGGTGGTCTCCCACGAATTGGATCTGCCGGTGGAATCGCTCGGCTTCGGATTTGTGGGCGAAATGCCGGAATCGTCGCCCTGGGAGGAGTTTTACGAGGTATTGAAGCGGCTCACCGGTGGCACTCCGAGGGCGCTGGCCGGGATTGTTCCTGAGAAGGTGAGCAGGGTGGCTTGCTGTCCGGGGTCCGGGGCGTCGTTGCTGAAACGCGTCGCCAAGGTCGGGGCTCAGGTCTACGTGACCGGCGACCTCAAGTACCATGACGCGCAGGCCGCTCGGGAGTTGGGGTATTTGGTAGTGGATGTGGGTCACTTCGTCCTGGAGGAGCGTATGATGCGCGTATTCTCCGAGGAATTGCGGCGCAAGCTGACCCACGGCGCCGTAGAGGTGGCTTTTTTTCCCGGATTCGACTTTTTGTCCTCGCCTTCTTGATTATGTTGAAGCCGGGCGGGGACGCGGCCGGGGTATCGAAATGGGTCGGATAAAGCGGTTTATTGATCGGAGTTAAGGAGGGAAAAACATTGAGCCTGTATTTGAAGCAGATCGAGCAATTGGTCGCCCTGCAAATGATCGATGACGAGATCATGCAGTTGAACACGTTCTTGAAAAACGCTCCACTGGAAATGGAACGCATGGAAGCGCGCCATCTCGAACTTAAGGACGCGGTGGCGTACTTGAAGGAAAAAATCGCCATGATTGTCGCGCAGCGGGACCAACTGGACAGGGATATCGAGGATTCCGGAAGGAAGGTCAAGAAAAGCAAGAACAAGCTGATGATGGTCACCAACTCCAAGGAGCATCAGGCCATGATGCGGGAGATCGACAACCTGGAAAAGACCAATCGTGTCCGGGAAGAAGAAAAAATCTCCCTGTTGGAGGAACTCGCCCGGCAAGAGGAGACCCTGACTACGACCCAGGCCGAGTTGACCGCATTGCAGCAGGAAATCACCCAGAAAAAGAAGCAGATCAACCAGAAGCTTCAGTCCGCCAAGACCCGCCTGGAAGCACTTAAGGGACTGCGGGGTGAGGCCGAACAGGTGATTCCCAAGCCGATCTTGAGCCGATACCAATTCATCCGGGCCCGGCTTTCCCAGCCCGTGGTGGTCTCGGTGGGCGAGGGGATCTGTAAGGGGTGCAACATCAGCATCCCGCCGCAAACCTACAATGTTTTGCAAAAAGGGGAGCAGATCCTGAGCTGCCCCAATTGTCAGCGAATCATTTTCTGGTCCGAGCACTTTTCCAAGGAAGAGGAAGCGGAGGAGGCCGAAGTGGCAGCGGCTTAGTCCGTGGTTTGGCCTGGAAATGCACTGGAAGCAGCCTGGTAACGCCGTAACCTGGAGCGGCATTTTGTGAGCGGGTAGTAGCGCATTGGGCCGGGGGCAACTTCCCGCGGCACGGATTTCGATTTCGATTGCGATCTCGATTTCGATTTGGTCCAGATATAAGTGAAAGAGGACAAACTTGCTCTTGGGCTTTTCCCAGACGCTTTGACCTGGGATGGGCGCTGTTCTATATTCATTTTCGCGGGAGTCGGGCAGGTTGTCGCCGGGGGCGTGTTTTGCTCAGGCAAGGCGCGTCCCGGGAGGAAAGTCCGGGCTCCATAGGGCGGGACGCTGGATAACGTCCAGCGGGGGCGACCCCGGGAAAGTGCCACAGAAAACAGACCGCCCCGCGCTCACTTTGCCTTTGTCATCTTTTCGGCCTTTGCTGGATGACCAGGGCAAAGTGAGCGCGGGGTAAGGGTGAAACGGTGGGGTAAGAGCCCACCAGTTGCCGCGGTGACGCGGCAAGCTCGGCAAACCCCGTTCGGAGCAAGACCAAATAGGAGGACGCTTGAGGCCGGCCCGGTCGAAGTCCTCGGGTAGGTTGCTGGAGGCCGGAAGCAATTCCGGTCCTAGAGGAATGACAATCGCCCCGCGCTCACTTTGTCCTGACGGATCGTCGGGTCATGATGCTTTGCCAGGACAAAGTGGGCGCGGGGAGACAGAACCCGGCTTATCGCCCGACTCCCGCGTTTTCACACCAAGTGCTTCCATGACCCCCACTTCTGATTTATCCATGAAATCTTCTTTGCGTCGTCCCTGGGCCGTGGTGCTGGCCGCCGGTCAAAGCTCCCGTTTGGAGCGGGCCGGGTTGGGGACCAGGAAGCAGTTTTTGCTTTGGCGGGGCGTTCCTCTGTTCTGGCACGGCGTGCGGGTTTTCGCGCAGATTCCAGACCTACGCGGGGTGGTGGTGGTTTTTCCGGACGAAGAACTGGCCGTGGGAGAAGAATGGGTCCGGCGGCTCGTGGAAGCGGACCGTCCGGGGCTCCCCGTGTTGACGGTCCGGGGAGGGGCGTTGCGGCAAGATTCGGTCCGGCTCGGCCTGGCCGAGGTCCCGCGGGAAGGCGAGATCGTGCTGATCCATGACGCGGCCCGGCCCTTTGTCCGTCCAGCCCTGGTCGCTGCATTGGTAGCCGCATTGCAGGAAGAAGAGTCGTCCGACGTCGGCGAGGAAGCCGTGGCCGGAGTGATTCCCGGCCTTCCCGTGACTGATACCGTCAAGCAGGTCAGCGGCGGGCGGGTGTCGGCCACTTTGGACCGGGCCTCCCTGCGGGCGGTGCAAACCCCTCAGGTTTTTGACCGCGCGGTCCTTGAAGACGCCCACCGACGCTGCCTGCAAGAGCAATGGACGGTGACGGACGACGCCTCCTTGGTGGAGCGGCTGGGGAGGGGGGTGCGCGTGATTCCCGGAGACCCCGGCAACATCAAGATCACCAACCCTGATGATCTCAACCTGCTCAAGGATCCCGCCGAGATGATCACTCACATTCCCTGCGTGGGCTTTGGCTACGACGTCCATCGCTTTGGTCCGGGCCGTCCGCTGAAGCTTGGCGGCGTGCCCTTTCCCGGCGCTCCGGAGATCATCGCCCACTCCGACGGCGACGTGCTCCTGCACGCCCTGGCCGACGCCCTGCTGGGTTGCCTGGGCAAGGGCGACATCGGAGAACTCTTTCCGGATTCGGACGCACGGTTCGAGAATATCGACAGCGCCGTACTGGTGTCCGAAGTTCTGGAAATAGCCCAAAGGGAAGGACTGGTCCTGACCCACGTGGATCTGACCGTAGTCGCCCAGGTTCCCAAGGTCGCCCCCCGGCGCGAGGAAATTCGACGCAATGTCGCCAGGCTGCTGGGATTGGACGACGCACGGATAGGGATCAAGGCCAGCACTGAGGAAGGGTTGGGATTCACCGGCGCAAAGCAGGGGATAAAGGCCATGGCCGTGGTCACGGCCATGCGGCGTTCGGAGGCGAAACAGTGAATCGAAACAGAAATTTTGAAGAGACCATGTGAGTTCTTATGCTGCTCTACAACAGTTTGCACGGAAAAAAGGAAGTGTTTCAGCCTCTGCGTGAAGACCATGCCCGCTTGTACGTCTGCGGGATCACGGCGTACGATTACTGTCATATCGGACATGCCAGGTCCGCGGTGGTCTTCGATGTTCTGGTCCGGTATCTGCGCTACAAGGGCTGGAAGGTCACCTTTGTCCGTAACTTCACGGACATCGACGACAAAATCATCAACCGGGCCGCGGCCGAGGGCATCGGCTCCTCGGAGGTGGCCGAGAAGTACATCGTCGCGTTCTACGAGGACATGGACCGCCTGGGTATCCTCCGGGCAGACTTTGAGCCGCGGGCCACGGAACATATCCCCGGCATGATCAGCCTCTCCGAGTCCCTGATCGCCAAGGGGTACGCCTATGCCACGGACCGGGGCGACGTCTACTTCCGCGTCCGGGCATTCGAAGGCTACGGCCGCCTGTCCGGACGAAACATCGAGGAATTGCGCTCCGGTGCACGGGTGGAGCCCGGGGAAAGCAAGGAAGATCCTTTGGATTTCGCCTTGTGGAAATCCGCCAAGCCTGGAGAACCTTCCTGGCCCAGCCCCTGGGGACAGGGGCGTCCTGGTTGGCACCTGGAATGTTCGGTGATGAGCGAGCATCTGCTGGGCCTGCCGCTGGACATCCATGGCGGAGGGCAGGACTTGACCTTCCCCCACCATGAAAACGAGATGGCCCAGTCCATGGCCGCCACGGGCGGGGAATTCGTCCGGTTCTGGGTGCATAACGGTTTCGTGCAGGTCAATTCCGAAAAAATGTCCAAATCCTTGGGCAATTTCGTGACCATCCGGGACATCCTGGCCAAGTTTCAGCCCGAAGTGCTGCGCTTTTTCCTGCTGTCCAAGCATTATCGCAGCCCCCTGGACTTCACGTACGCGTCCATGGAAGAGGCAGAAAAAGCCTTGCACCGCATCTACCAGACCATGGCTTTGCTCCGGGAGCACGCCAGCGGGACCAAGTGGAGCAATGCCGCCCTGGCTCCGGAAATGGAGGCCGAGCTGACCACCTTGGAAGGCGAGTGGAGCCGCTCCATGGAGGATGACCTGAACACCGCCGGAGCCTTGGGCCATGTCTTTGGCGTGGTGCGCATGGCCAACCGCATGCTGGAAAACAAAGGCTTGCGGAAAAGTAGCGGCGGCCGCGACCTGGGGGCGCGGATTCTGCAGGATTTACAAAGCTGGGGCCAAGCAACCGGCCTGTTCCAGGATGAACCGGAGCAATGGCTGGCCCGGTTGAAAGAGACGCGGATTCAGCGCAAGGGTCTGGACGTTACCCAGGTTGAAGTATTGCTTGCCGCGCGTCAGGAAGCCAGGCTGGCCAAGGACTTTCAGCGAGCCGACGTGTTGCGGGGGCAGTTGGTCGAAATGGGCGTGGAGGTCCGCGATACGCCCGGAGGACAGGTCTGGGACGTGACGTAGTTTTCATCCGGGAGCGACCCTTTTTCGGAGTTCAGGTCATGGCGACACATCCACTGCGAATCGCGGCGTACCTCTTTCTGGGGCTTTTGCTTTCCGCCTGCGCACCCAAGTTCCCTCCACCGGGCGAGGTGTCGGATCTGCACTTGCTGCCTCAGAAGACCGGTCGGTACGTACCGAGCCTCGGAGAGTCGGAACCGCTGCTCTCGGCGCGAGATCAGCAACACCTGGCAACCGATTTTCTGGCCCGATTCTTCGCGCCCTGGGATGACTGGAACGAGGAATCGGCGGACGGCCTGGATCTGTTCTGGGGGGTGCGGCACTACCAGGACAGGGTGGTGTACGGGGAAAATTTGTTGCCTGTTCCCGAGGGCTGGCTGGATGAGATGACCAGGCGCAGCGCTGCGGAACTCTTCCCGTCCCTGGTGCATCCGGCGGTGACCGTCGGGCCGACCTCGCTGCGCGTTCTGCCGTCCTTTGCTCCGGTATTCAATGATCCCGCTTCAGCGGGGCAAGGTTTTCCCTTTGACATGCTTCAGAATTCCCTGATCCCGGCGGGAACCCCGGTGCGGGTGGTGCACGCCTCTCCGGACGGGGATTGGTATCTGGTGACGGCGCCGCATGTTTCCGGCTGGGCGCGTCCGTGGGAAGTCGCCTGGGTGGACGCGTCCTTCATGGAGGCGTTTCGCGGCGCGGACCTGGTCGCGGTGACCCGTGACCACGAGGTGGCGCGGACCTCTCACGGCATGTACGCCCTGCACGGACGCGTGGGCATGCTCTTGCCGCGCTCCGACGACCCCGCTCCAGCGGGCATGATCGCGGTGCTCACACCACAACGCCGGGCGGACGGCTGGGCCGAGTTGCACACCGCGTTCCTTTCGGAGCAGGGAGTTGATCCCTGGCCCTTGCCCCCGACCGTGGATCGGTATGTCCGCGTACTGGACGGGCTTTTGGGCCAGCCCTACGGATGGGGCGGAATGTATGAAAACCGGGATTGCTCAGCCTTGATCCAGGACGTTCAGGCCCTGTTCGGGATCGCCATGCCCAGAAATTCCCGAGCCCAGGCCCAGGCTGGGCGTGTCGTGGATCTGACGGACCTTGGCGCGGCACAAAAGGAGCAGCACATTCTCGAATACGGCGTCCCGTTACTGACCATCGTGAACCTGCCCGGTCACGTGATGCTCTACCTCGGCCCGGATACGGCCTCGGGGCGTCCGGTTGTCATGCACTCCATATGGGGACTGCGAATTAAAGAATCAGGAGCCTTGGAGCCGCGGACCAGCACGCTGGGGCGATGGGTTCTGGGGCGGACCGTGATCACCACCTTGACCCCGGGGATAGAACTCCCGACGTTGATCAGGCCTCAAGGGTTGCTCGTGGAACGAGTGACCAGCATGACCATTCTGGGGGAAAGGTAATCCGCTCATCGTTTGCCGTCGCACCGTCATGACCCATTGCGATGTCGTCGTTCTGGGGGCAGGGGCCTCCGGGTTGGTCTGCGCTGCCCAGTGCGCGAAGCGGGGCCGAAGGGTCGTGGTGGTGGACCATGCGGACCGGCCGGGGCTCAAGGTGCGCATTTCCGGCGGGGGGCGTTGCAACGTGACTAATCGCCGGGTGCAGGCCGAGAACTACGTTTGCGCCAACCCGCACTTCGTGAAGTCCGCGTTGGCGCAGTACCCCTCGAAGCGTTTCTTGGCCTTTCTGGCCGCGTACGGGGTGGAGACGGTGGAAGCCGACCATGGACGGCTGTTCTGCGTACCCGGCGCAGCGGCCGTTGTCGCTGCCTTGCTTCGCGAGGCCGAGGAGGCCGGGGTCTCCTGGGCACTGGGCGAACCTATCCGCGAGGTCCTGGCGACGGACAACGAGTTTCAGGTCCATTGCCGGACACGATCTTTTGCTTCACGTTCCCTGGTGGTGGCCACTGGCGGGCCGGCTTGGCCGCGGATCGGAGCCACGGACTTCGGTCTGCGTTTAGCCGAGCAGTTCGGCTTGCGGGTCTTTCCGGCGCGTCCAGGCCTAGTTCCCTTGCGGGCCTCGGGGGACCTGGTCGGCTTTTGTCGGGAATTGAGTGGAATTTCCCTGCCGGCTCGGGTTGTCGTGGAGGGGGCTCGAATTCCCGATAGCATTGAAGACGCCCTCTTGTTCACGCACCGGGGCATCTCCGGTCCCGCGACCCTGGACGCTTCTCTATATTGGCGGCCGGGGCGGCATCTGGCAATCGACCTGCTTCCTGGTCGGAATATCGGCGAAATGCTCGCCCAAGCGCCCCGGCGTGAGGTCCGCAACGCCCTGGCTGCTGCCTTGCCGGCCAGATTGGCGGAACTTTTGTGCCGCCGTCACGGCTGGTCCGGCCAAGCGGGGAGTCTACCAAAAAAACAGCGTCTCGATCTGGAACGGACGATTCACGCCTTCCCGTTTCACTCCTCCGGAACCGAAGGCTTGGACAAGGCCGAAGCCACTCTGGGCGGCGTGGACACCGACGAGGTTTCCTCCAAGACCATGGAAGCCAAGGCCGTGCCAGGGCTTTTTTTCATCGGCGAAGTTCTGGATGTGACCGGACGCCTGGGCGGGTACAACCTGCAGTGGGCCTGGTCGTCAGGGTTTGTGGCCGGGCAGAGGGCCTGAGACGGCGCGCCGACGGCAATTGAGATCGGTAGCTCAGCTCTGGACGTCGCTGGTTTTCAAGAGCCCCTTGGCCATGGACTCCATGGCGTGCAGAAAGGAAAAGACTTGTAAGAGTTTTCGCAGGTTAAATCGTTTGGTCACTCCGGCGGCCCGCAGTTCCTCCAGGCGGGCTTCAAAGCTCTCCACCCCCTTCTTTAGATCGTCCAACACGGCTTCCCGGCCCTCACCGATGGCAACCATGACGTTACTGGTGGCTTGCGCCAGGTTTCGAACCTGGGCGGCCATGATGATGTCGTAGCCTTCCCCCTCGTCAAAATCATTGAGCACACGAAGCATGGTCCGCATCTGCTCCACGCAGTTGTCCAAGGCCGTCACGCGGCGGCTGAGCGTCTCCAGGTCCTCGGAGGAAATCAACCGTTCATGGCGCAAGGCCTTGGTCAGAAGATCCCTGGCTTGCCGGGACGCGGCACTGATGTTCGCCAGGAGGTCCGGGGCCACAGTGGTCTGCTTGGAGAGAAACGCCTCCACCAGTATCCCGTAGCACCGGGCGGACTCGGCGAACTGGGTGCGCATCTGTTCGCGCAACGTGCTTCCGGCACGACGGGGCAAGATCAGGACCGTGACTAGAAACGCGCTGCCGACCCCGATGCCGATTTCCAGGATTCGGTGCAGAGCGAACAGAATACGCCGCTCTTCCTCGCTTCCGGCGACCACGATGATCACCACGGTGATCGCGGCCATCAAGAAGCGGGGGTTGTACCGGGTCATGTAGGCGCAAAAGCCAACTGAAAGAAACAGGCCCAAGGCCATGGGCCAACCGGGGCCGGGCAGGGTCAGCAGAGTGAGGATGCCGATGGCCGCGCCCATCACGGTCCCGGTCAGGCGATTCCAGCACATCCACAGCGAATCGGCCACGGTGATTTGCATGACGATCACCGCGGAGAGCACGCCCCAGAAGCCATACTCCAACTGGAAAGCATGGACCACGGCATACGCCAGGACTGCCGCGAGTCCGGTTTTTAAACCGTGACGCAGATGTTCGGGTGAGTAGTCGAAACGGTCGGCAAGCGAAAACAACGAAGAATTCCTCCTCGGGAGTCAGTTGCGCTGGTTGTGCGTCGTCGGACCGCAAAAGGCAAGTTCAGGAAAGTCGATCAATTAGACAATTGAGGCAACAAGTAAGCAGAAGGTTGTACAATCCTAAAAATAATATACGTAGCCGCATAGTATTCGGTTTGGGGTTGACGGAAACATGGCCATCCGGCATAGGGTTCCCTAAGATATTTGATGAGGTAACACTGAGGTAACCCGTGGGCCGTCGAAGCACTCGGAGCCCGGGAATTTGTTCAACCCTTTTATCCTATTGGAGAAGGTATGCCTGATACCCTCCTGTTTATCCTGGTAGTGGTTCCATTCATTGCCGCTCTGGGGCTCTACGCGCTGCGGAACGATTCTCTGCGCATGGTTATGGTTTTGGCTACCGCGGTTCTCTTGACGGGTTCCTCGCTGGCCTTGTTTTCCCACGAAACAGTCGCCTTTTCGACGACACTGCTGGGCGTCAACCCGCAGCCGTTGATCGTGCTCCTGGATTTCGTGGTGTTGTTCATCATCTTAGCGGTAGGTCTCAGCGCGAAGCACCGGCTGATTATCTACCTTGCCGGAGCACAGATCGTGCTTTTGGCCATCTTCAAACTGGTTTCCCCGGCCGAGGCCACCGGGCAAGCCATGTTCCTCGTTGATCCCCTGGCCAAGCTGATGGTTTTCGTGGTCAGCGTCGTTGGTTCGGTTATCGTCATTCACGCTCTGCCCTACATGAAGAATCATGAGGCACATCTGCATCTGACCACCTCCCGGCAGCCGCAGTTTTTCGCCGTCATGGTTTTGTTTCTCGGGGCGATGAATGGGTTGGTTCTGACCAACGATCTTGGAAATTTCTACTTTTTCTTCGAGGTCACGACGCTTTGCTCGTTCCTGCTGATTCGGCACGACCTCACCGATGAAGCCAAGGCCAACTCCCTTCGGGCGTTGTGGATCAACAGCCTTGGCGGCTTGGCCCTGCTGATCGGCCTGCTCTGGATCTCCCTGGATCTGGGTACGGTCAACATTCAGCAGATTCTGGCCATGACCCCTGAGGCCGCTTTCCTGCTGCTGCCCATCGGTCTGCTGTGCTTCGCCGGATTGACCAAGGCTGCTCAGCTTCCGTTCCAGAGCTGGCTGCTCGGCGCCATGGTTGCTCCCACCCCGACCTCGGCCTTGTTGCACTCCGCGACCATGGTCAAGGCTGGCGTGTACCTGTTCCTACGCTTTTCACCGGCCTATTCCGGGACATTCTTCTCCACGACCGTTGCCCTTGTTGGCGCCTTCACTTTCCTGGCTGCCGCGGCCCTGGCCATCAGCCAGTCCAACGGCAAGAAAATCCTGGCTTACTCCACGGTGAGCAACCTGGGATTGATCATCGCCTGCGCCGGCGTGGGCACCCCCGCCGCCATCGCGGCGGGGATGTTCTTGATCATGTTTCACGCCGTGACCAAGGCCCTGCTCTTTCTATGCGTGGGAACCATTGAACAGCGCATTGCCAGCCGCGATATCGAGGATATGCGCGGGCTGTACGCCGTCATGCCGGTGACAGCGCTCATTGCGGTGCTTGGCGCCCTGACCATGATCCTGCCGCCCTTCGGCATGCTCTTGGGCAAGTGGATGGCCATCGAAGCCTCGGCCCACAACATTCTGCTGGTAATCATCCTGGCCTTGGGCAGCGCCGTGACCGTGCTCTACTGGGCGCGCTGGGCCGGCTTGTTCATGACCTATCCCTTCAAGGGACGGATCTACGCCGAGTCGCAGCCCGCGATGACGCGGCTGCCACTGTTCGGACTCATCGCAGGTGCGTTGCTGCTTTCCTTCTACGCTCCGGCAATCTACAACTCTTTGATTTACCCGGCTATTTCCATACTTCCACTGGCCATGCCGGAAGCGGTACCCGGTACCTCCTGGGGCATTTTGGTCATGGAACGCGGCTCCTTTCCGGTTATTCCGTTGTTTCTCGTAGCGGCCCTGGGACTGATCGCGGCCATCTACTTTTACAAGGTCGCCGGCAAAGTTAAGCCCACCGGGCCGTATCTGTCCGGCGCCCAATCCCCGGATAACGAGAACGAGTATATCGGTCCCTTGCGCCAATCCATCTTGCCGGCAACATCCAACTACTACCTGGAGAAGATTTTCGGCGAAAGCACCATCAACCGCTGGGTGAACACCACGGCCATGGTGCTGATTCTCCTGATGCTCGGAGGGGGTCTTTAACATGACAAGCGCTCAAGTTTTTCTGGCATTGATCGCGGGACTTTTCTTGGCGCCCCTGGCCGTCGGTGTGCTCACCGGCGTGGACAGGAGGGTCACGGCCCGGTTGCAGTCTCGGATTGGACCTCCCATTTTGCAGCCGTTTTACGACATCGCGAAGCTGATGGGCAAGGAGCCCATGCTCGCCAACCATTGGTTGGCCTTCTGCTCCATGCTGTATCTGGCCGGAGCCGTCACGTCCGTGGTTCTGTTCTTCCTCCAGGCGGACCTGTTGCTGATCTTCTTTGTCCAGGCCGTGGGGTCGGTCTTTCTGGTGATCGGCGCGATGACCGTTCCATCGCCGTACAGCCAGATCGGCGCGCATCGGGAACTGCTCCAGATCATCGCGTATGAGCCGTTGCTGATCCTGGTCATTGTCGGCATTTTCCTGTCCACCGGAAGCTTCAAGATTGAGGCCGTGTACGCCATGGAACAGCCGCTGCTGTTCCAGCTCCCCTTACTGTTCCTGGTCCTGGGCATTGCGCTGACCATCAAGCTGCGCAAATCCCCTTTCGACATTTCCGCGTCGCACCATGCGCACCAGGAAATCGTCCGAGGCGTGTACACCGAATACTCAGGTCCGTACTTGGCCATCGTGGAGATTGCCCACTGGTTCGAGATCGTCCTGATCCTCGGGCTGCTTTCCTTGTTCTGGTCCACCAGCATTGTCGGCATGGTTTTGCTCTTGGGCATTACCTATTTCGTGGAAATCCTGGTCGACAACACAACGTCGCGGATGACGTGGCGCTGGATGCTCAGTACCGCCTGGATAACAGGCATTACGCTTTCCCTGATTAACCTGCTTTGGCTGTATTACGGGTAGACACTATGAACTTCATATCCAATTTTATCCAAACGTCTCGGATCAAGTCGCCCTGGGTCATGCACTTCGACTGCGGAAGCTGCAATGGGTGCGACATTGAGACGCTGGCAGTGCTCACTCCCGTCTATGACGTGGAGCGTTTCGGAATCATCAATATCGGCAACCCCAAACACGCGGACGTGTTGCTGGTTACCGGCACGGTGAATCACCGCAACAAGAAGGTGCTCAAGAACCTCTACGATCAGATGCCCAAGCCCCGGGCCGTCATCGCCATCGGGGCCTGCGGACTGACCGGCGGGGTGATGCGTGAAGCGCCGAACGTCGTCGGCGGCGTGGACAAAGTCATTCCGGTGGATGTCTACGTTCCAGGCTGCCCGGCCAAACCTGAAGCGATCATCGACGGCGTGGTCAAGGCGCTGGAATTGTTCGCCGCCAAGTCTTAAGGAGTTGGAATATGGCTGAAGCTCAAACCAAAGACAAAGATAAAATCGTTGGCATCCTCCCGGCAACCGATATTGCCAGCGACGCTCTCAAGGGCGAGGTGCTCAAGCTGAAGGCTGACGGATATCGTTTCGTGACCATGACCTGCGTCGATCTGGACGAGGATCATGTCGACTTGATTTACGCTTTCGACCGCGACCTGGAGATGGTGCATTATCGTCTCAAACAGCCCAAGGCTCAGTCCGCGCTGTCCATCTCCGACATTCTGTTCACGGCCTTTCTCGTGGAAAACGAAATCCAAGACCAGTTCGGGATCTGCTTTGAAGGGCTGGTGTTGAATTTTGAAAACTATCTGTACCTGGAGAAAGAGGTCGGCAGGACGCCTTTCTGCAAATACAGCGTGATTCGTAAAGAATCGGAAGCCCAGTAATCATCCTTATCGCTGGTAATTACCTTAGGAGACTTTATGGCCAAGACCATTATCCCTTTTGGTCCGCAACACCCCGTCCTCCCGGAACCCATCCATCTGTCCCTGACAGTGGAGGACGAGATCGTGACCCAGGCCGTACCGGCCTTGGGCTACGTGCATCGCGGGCTGGAAAAGCTTTGTGATATCCGGGACTATCACCACATGATCCAGGTCGTGGAGCGTGTGTGTGGAATTTGTTCAAAAATTCATGCCATGTGCTACTGCCAGGCCCTGGAAGAGATGATGAAGATCGAGGTTCCGCCCCGGGCCAAAAGTCTGCGCGTGATTTGGTCGGAACTGCACCGCGTCCATTCCCACCTGCTGTGGCTGGGCTTGTTCGCGGACGCTTTCGGCTTCGAGGCGCTGTTCTATCAGCTCTGGAAGATTCGTGAGCGAGTCATGGACATTAATGAGGCCACCACCGGCAACCGGGTCATTGTGGCCGTGAACGTGATGGGCGGGGTAAGGAACGACCTTTCTCCCGAACAGATTCGCTGGATTCTCTCCGAGTTGGTCCTTGTGGAGAGCGAGCTCAAGGCCCTTGAATCCACCATTCTTGACGACTACACTGTCAAAGCCAGGACCGTTGGCAAGGGCGTCTTGACCAAGGAACAGGCCTATGAGTTGGGCGCGGCAGGGCCGACCCTGCGCGGCAGCGGCGTGGCCCAGGATATGCGCCAGTTGAAGTACGCCGCGTTCAGCGACCTGGAGTTCGAACCCGTCGTCGAGTACGAAGGCGACAGTTATGCCCGCGGCAAGGTACGGTATCGTGAAACCCTCCAATCCATAGACCTCGTCCGGCAGGCCCTGCACAAGCTCCCCGAGGGCCCTATCAACGTCAAGGTGAAGGGCAATCCTGAAGGCGAAGGCGTGGCCCGGGTCGAACAGCCTCGGGGCGAGCTATACTACTACATCAAGGCCAATGGGACGAAATACCTGGAGCGGCTGCGCATCCGCACCCCCACATTCGCCAATATTCCGCCCTTGGCGGCCATGTTGCCGGGGATAGAGCTGGCGGACGTGCCGGTGGTCGTTCTCTCCATTGACCCCTGCATCAGCTGCACGGAACGCTAGGAGACGAGTCATGTTCAAAATCACACCAATGACAGGCAATGTCCTGAAAAACCTGTTCACCAAGAAATCCACCCGGCTTTATCCTTTTGAGATCCGGGAGCCCTTTGAAAACAACCGGGGCGAGTTGTACATTGATATCGATAAGTGCATATTTTGCAACACCTGTGCCCGAAAGTGCCCGTCTCAATGCATCACCGTGGACAAGGAAAAAGGGATTTGGCGTTGCGATGCCTTTGCGTGCGTCTACTGCGGAACATGCGGAGACCATTGCCCCACCAAATGCTTGCATCATAAGCGAACTTGGCGTCCCGTGGCCACGAGCAAAGTGATCATCGAGGAGCAAGGCACCCCGCCCAAGCCGAAGAAGAAGGCCGCCGTCAAGAAGGAAGAAGCCGTGGAATAGACGTCACCTTGAATGGCTCGAGGCGTTCTTCCGGGAACATCTCGGCAACTGAAAAAAAGAGGAAGGGCATGGCCGATTCGGCCATGCCCTTCCTCTTTTTGGCTATTTGCGGCTTTTTCGCGAGAAGTGGTTTCTTTACGAATCCGCTGGAAATGCATACAATATTACTTTACCCACCTCTCTTTCCGGGATGAAGGGCAATCTCATGGATACGGCACAATATTTGTTGGCCGCCAACGCGGCGGTCTGGATCGGCCTGGGGGGCTACATTTTTTTTCTAGCTCGCCGACAGGCCATGATGGAGCAACGATTACAACACTTGGAGGCTCTGGATAATGAGCAGCACGACACTCGGTCCGCATGATCAAGGACGCCGTCTGGTCGTGGCGGTCATCGCCCTCGGTCTGGTTTTGCTATTTGTCGGATCGATCATCTACCGTCTGCAGAACCCGAGTTTGACTATGCAGGCTAGGCCATCGGAAACGTCCATGGCCATGAACGAGATCTCCGAATTGATGGCCCGGCTGGACAGTGAACCGAACCATTTGCCTACGCTGATGGCCCTTGGGGACCAGTTCATGCGCATGGGTTCCTGGGAGCGGGCGGCGGCTTTCTGGAAGCGCTCCATCGCTCTGGATCCGTCCCTGGACAGGGCCTTGAACGGCTTGGGCGTGGCCCACTATAACATGGAGCAGTACGTCGAATCCGCCGAGCAGTTCGAGCGGATCGTGGAAATCAAACCCGATAATCACCGGGCACACTTCAATCTGGGCATGCTTTACAAGCATTACCTGGAGGAACCGGAGCTGGCCCGAGTACATTTTGAGCGAGTCTTGGAACTGGAACCGGATGATGTCGAGCTGATGGTGCGCATCCGGGACGAGTTGGCGAACATGACTCCCGGTGTTCTTGAGAGCGAGCAACCGGCGGGCTGAACATCCGAAACGCGCCCACATCCGCGATCATAAAACAGCGCCGGCTCTCACGTCATCATGAGAGCCGGCGCTGTTTTATTTATCCATCGCTCTTGACGGTTGGTCTTAACCCGGACCTTGTCTCCTCGTCTCCACCTTGGAGGACGTAAATTTCCAACTCATCGTCCATCCCCGGTAACGGCCGCATCCCGACTGAAGTCAGTCCATGGCCTTTGTCGTGGTTGAGCGTGAAGTCAACGCTCGCGGCGATCCGGACGTCCAGGGGCCTGGTCAGACGTTCGATTCTGCTGACCACGTTCACGGCATGGCCCATGACCGTGTATTCCATGCGCTCCGGGCTGCCGATGTTTCCCGCCAGTACCGGGCCGGAATGCAGGCCGATGGAGTTTCGCAGGCGCAGGTCCGGACCCAGCCGCAATTGCTCATTCAACTCGTCGCATCGGGCGACCATGGCTTTGGCTGCTTTCAAGGCAGCGTGGTGTTCCTGTTCCAGAGGAACGGGATGTCCGAAAACCGCCAGGACCATGTCCCCGACAAACTTGTCCACAATGCCGCCGTGATGCTGAATCACCTCGACCATGGCCGTGAGGTAGTCGTTGAGCAGACCCACCAGCAATTTGGGCGGCAGCTTCTGACACAGCCGGGAAAAACCGCGCAGGTCGCACACCAACAGCGTGGCGTTGTGCATTTCGCCGCCCAGTTCAAGGCGGTTCTTTAGCAGGTGTTCCATCGCTTCGGTCCCGAGGATTTTTCCCAGGCTGTTTTTCATCAGAGCCTTTTCACGCAATTCCGTGACCATGGCGTTGTAACTCCGCGCTGAAGCGACGATTTCTCTTGGTCCCGACTCATCCAGACGTTGGGAATAGTCACCTTCGCCGACCTTGCCCAGGGCATGTTGCAGCTTGCCCAACGGACGAAAAATGCTGCGACTGAAGTACCAGCTCATGCCCATGGCCACGACCAAAGCGATGAACAGTGAGATCAGTCCGGCTTGGCGGATGGCCGCCAATTTGCCCTCTACGGTTGCCACGGTCATGTCGATGCCGATCAGG
The DNA here is from genome assembly GCF_003046795.1 of Desulfonatronum sp. SC1. Lineage (NCBI taxonomy): Bacteria > Pseudomonadati > Thermodesulfobacteriota > Desulfovibrionia > Desulfovibrionales > Desulfonatronaceae > Desulfonatronum > Desulfonatronum sp. SC1. The sequence continues at coordinate 37,698 of NZ_PZKN01000022.1, forward strand.
GCCACGGGACGTCCCGCGGAGTCGTGAATCGGGGCGTAACCGGACATGGTCGCCCCCCATTGGTCGTAATGCGGACGTTCATCGCTGGAAGGCCGCACGAATCCCTGCAAAAGCGCTATCGGCGGATCAGGATACAAGGCCCCGATGGGCTCCGGTAGTTCGTCCTCGCTGATGATTCCGTCACCGTCGTCGTCATGGGCTGGTGAGTCCACGATAAATCGCACCTGGCCATGCTCCAGGCGCATGGTGTAGGCGAAAAGGTATTCTTGACCGGTCTGGGCGATAATGCCCATCAGTTCTTGGATTTCCAGGTATTCCGGTGAGGTCGCCTGCTCCGGCTCGGTCAGTTTTCGCAAAATGTCCCCGTCCACGAGCATGGCGGCGATTTTGGCCGTGGCCTTGAGCTGATCTCGGATGGAATCCAGCATGGCGCTTCTGGCTTGATAGTAGAAGTAGGAGCCCGTGGCCCCGGAGGCCATGACGGCGATCAACAGGATGCCGAGGAAGAGTTTGACGCTCAGTCGCATGAGGTGGAAGTCTCCTGTGACGTGAAGGTTCGTGACGTGGCGAAGCGGATACCAGCTGGGTTGATCATGGCGGACTTGCCGCCCGGGAATTGGAGGGTTGCTTCTATTCGGCGGTTTTTCCAGGCTTGGTCAAGGCGTAAAAGGGAGTCGTGCAGAGCTTGGCCTGGCCCGAGGTCGTCGATCATGGCTTTGTAGAGGCGCAGGCGCAACCCTGGGTGCAGGGTGCGCAAAAGGGAGGACTCCAAGTACCGTCCGCACTGTTTAGCCTGCAGAGCAAGCGGCGTGATCAGGGATGTAAAGAGATCGCCGTCCAATTCTCCTTGTCGGTGCAGACGGGTGATGGCCTCCAGGAATCGAGGGTTCTCCCGGATCATCAGAGGAACTATATCCTTACGAACGCGGTTGCGGGTGTGGTTCGGGTCCGCGTTGCTGACGTCTTCGGACCAAGACACTCCGGTGTCGTTTAAAAAATCCCGGAGATCCTGCTTGGGAACGTGGAGCAGAGGGCGCAGGAGCAGGCGTGCCGAATCCCAGCAAGGCATCCCGGCCAACCCCGGCCACCCTGTCCCGCGGATCAAGCGCATCAGTACGTCCTCGGCCAAGTCGTCGGCATGGTGGGCGGTGAGCAGCATGTCAGCGTTGAGTTGTCGCCGCACCCCGAAGAGAAAGCGATAGCGCAGGGTGCGTCCGGCTTCCTCCAGGCCGGTTCCGGTAATCCGGGCGTACCGGGCGACATTGCTTCTCCCCACCGTGATCCGGACGCCGAGACGTCGGCAGAACTCCGCGACATGGCCCGCCTCCTGGGCGGATTCCGGACGCAGCCCATGGTCCAGGTGGGCGACGTTGATCGTGAGCTCCAGGCGAGGGGCCAGACAATGCAGGATCAACAGCAGGGCCGTGGAATCGCTCCCGGCGGAGCAGGCCAGTAACAGGTGGCGATGGTGAAGGGGAAGAGCGAGGTCGTGGAGGAGAAATCGCTCGATGCCCAGACAAAACCGCGCCCAGGTGGGTGGCAGGTCCTGGATGGTGGTGGGCGGAGCGGAAGAGTGCATGCTGTGTCTGAAGAAATCCGGACGGTTGCGCCTTTGAAAGCCTTTATACCGGGATGTCCAGTTCAGCCAGCATGGCGTCGATTTGGTTCAGAATCCAGTCCCGTTGGTCCCTGTCGGCGTAGGCGATGCAGGAGCAGCGCAGTTTGCCTCGACCTCGGATCAGCAGTTCCACTTTCAGCCAGTTTGGGCCGGTTTCCAGGGAGCAGACGAAGGGGCCGCACTGGGCCGCGTGCTCGCGCTGTTCCGCGGAGAGGAGGTTGTCTGGGATTTCCAGCCAGTACATATCCTCCACGGAAGCCTTAACTGTTTTAGCCTCAAGGCAGGCCATAAGGCGCTGCATGTCCGCGGAAATGAGTTCGTCGATCAGGTAGGCGCGCAATGGTGTCTCTCCAAGAGTGTTTGCAGCGAGGCTCGGGACGATTCATTCCTCGCTTGATTGGGGTTTGCGTCGATCCGGATGGGCGTCCGGGCTGGGCGGCTCGTTGTCCAGGTTGAACATCCGGCGGGTGACGTCGATGTACCGTGTCCCGGCGTCCTCTTCCTGGGCGCGGCGCTTCAGGAAGTCCAACGGCTGGTGATACAGCTTGTGGGCCAGGGAGAGCACCAGTGTCTCCAGGGCCTGGCTCACTTCCGGGTCGTCGGCTTTCGAGCCCAGGCGACGCAGGGTTTTTTTGAGTTCCTTGCGGGCGATCCGTTCTCCGCCGGCCAGAAGGTCCAGAATGGTCGGCTTGAGGTCCAGGGAACGCAGCCAACAGGCGAACTTTTCCGTTTCCTCCTGGACAATGACCATGGCCTTGGCCGCCTCGGTTTTGCGCTGGCCTAGATTTTCCTCCACCACTTCCTTCAGGTCGTCGATGTCGTAGAGGTAGATGTTGTCCAGGTTGTTCACGTCCGGGTCGATGTCCCGGGGCACGGCGATATCGATGAAAAACATCGGCCGGTTGCGGCGGCGTTTCATGATGGATTGGATATCGCGACGCTGGATTACCGTCTGGGTCGCTCCGGTGGAACTGATGACGATGTCCGCTTCGGCCATGCGCTCGAACAGTTCGGCGAAGAGCACGGCCTCCCCCTTGATGCGGGAGGCCAGTTCACAGCCCCGGGCGTGGGTGCGGTTGGCGATGAGCATCCGTTTGACCCCGGCTGAGAGCAGGTGGGTGGCAGCCAGCTCGGCCATTTCTCCGGCCCCCACGAGCATGGCGGTCTGGCTGGAGAGGTCGCCGAAGATGCGCTTGGCCAATTCCACGGCGGCGAAACTGATGGACACCGCGTTGGAGGCGACTTTCGTCTCCGTGCGCACCCGTTTGGCCACGGAGAAGGATTTGTGCAGGAGCCGGTTCAGGACCACGCCGGAAGCCCCCTGCTTGACGCTGCTCCGGTAGGCCTGTTTGAGCTGGCCGAGAATCTGGGGCTCGCCCAGGACCATGGAATCCAGGCTGGAGGCCACGGAAAACAGGTGGGTCACCGCGTCCAGGTTGCGGTGGGTGTAGGTGTGATCCTGCAATTCATGGACGTCGCCCCCGCAACAGTTGGCCCAAAAGCGCAGGATCTCCCGTACCGTGTCCTTGTCTTCACGGCCAACGGTTAATAGTTCCACCCGATTACAGGTGGAAAGGATCATGGCCTCTTTCACGCCGGACTTGGCGGCGATCAGCCCCTGGTCCCGCGGGTCGACGTCGGGCAGGGCGTAGCGCTCCCGGACCTCGACCGGGGCGGTGCGGTGGTTGAGTCCAAGCAAACAGATGGATTGGTTCATGACTTAGGGTTGAAAGCTGTGGTGGGTCTCGAGGAAAAAGTTGATCCCCAGCATGGAGACCAGGGACAAAGCGAAGATCCAGATGGCCAGCTTGGCCGGCTTGCGGCCGCGCCAGCCGTTGACTAGGCGCTGGTGGAAGAGAAAGGCGAAGAGCAGCCAGACGATAATGGCCGCGACTTCCTTGGGATCCCAGGAGAAGAAGCGCTCCCAGGTGAAGTGCGCCCAAAGGAATCCGGAAAGCAGGCCCACGGTGAACAGTGGAAATCCCAGGTTCACGGCCCAGGCGTTGACCTGATCGAACAGGGACAGGGAGGGCAGATCCTTGCTCAGGCCGGTGATCTTGGTTTTGCCCTTGATCTTGTTTTCCAGGAACAGGTAGACCGCCCCTGCGCTGGCAGCCATGGCCAGCAGGCAGATGCTCAGGAACAGGGTGCCGATATGCAGCCCGAACCATAGCCCCATGAAGCTTTCCGGCAGGATGACCTCCATGCTGGGCAGGGTCGTGGCGAAGGAGTAGACGATCAGGGCCAGGGGCAGGGAGGTCAGGGCCAGAAAGTGCATCCGCAGCCGCCAGTTCAGGACCAGGGAGACGATGATCAAGGTCCAGGCCATCAGGCTGAAGTAAAACGGTCCGTGACCCAGGGCGTCCGAACCGTAACGGGCCAAATACAGCCCGACATCCACGGTGTGCAGGCCGAAGCCGAGCAGGGTCGCGATTTGCCCACCGGAACGGAGAAGGGGGCCGCGGATCAGCACCGCGAGAATATGCAGAACGGCCCCGAGAAAATAGAGCGCCAGAACGGCTAATTCGAGGGTTTCAGTCAGGTTCACCGATCACGTCCTCCAAGCGGGGATGCAGGCTTTCGGGGAGATGACGTCGCAACACTTCCAGAATTCGGGCGTCGTTCCCTGACTGCACGGCATCCAGCAGTTGGGATTGGGTCAAGGCCCGGAACACGGCGGTATTCTCCGACGTGGGCAGGTTCAAATCCAGAATCAGCGGGCGCAGACGGCGCATGAGGGCCAGGAACCGGGCGTATTCCGGTCCGAAGCAGGCGCCGAGGTCCTGGCGGATTTTTTTGGCCAGGGCCGGACTGGAGCCGGACGTAGACACGGCGATGGTCAGGTCGCCTTGGGAGTGCATGGCCGGGAGAATAAAGCTGCATTTCTCGGGCTGGTCCACGATGTTGCAGAGTATCCCTCGTTCGGCGCACAACCGACTGATTCGCCAGTTCAGGTTTTCGTCGCTGGTACTGGCGATGACCAGGAAGCAGCCTTCCAGATCCTCCGGAAGAAACGTGCGGATATGGTATTCCACCAAGCCCTGCTCGATGAGTTCTCGCCAGCAGGGATCCGGTTCTCGGGTATCCACGATCCGCAATCGTCCCGGGGCGCAGGACAGGAGCGTGCGGACCTTGCGCGTCCCCACCTGGCCCACGCCGACCACCAGGCAGTATTTGTCGTGCAGATCGAGAAGAATGGGATAGTAGCGCATGACGGTGTTGGGAATTCCTTACTGGCGGGCGGCAGCGTAAAAGCCGATGGTCACCCACTGCCCCTTGGAATAGTTGAAACCGCGAATAATGGCCAGCCGTTCCACGTCCAGGCCAAGATTGCCCACGGCTTCATGAAAGCGCTGCTCCTGGCGGGATTCGACCAGCGCCAGGCCGTTGGGATGCTCCAGGAGATGGCTGGCGGCGTCCAGGTGATTGACCAGTCGGGTTGGGGTTCCCAGGAGAAAGGCCAGGCTGGGTTCCTGAAAGCCCGTTGAGGCGACGAGGCCGCTAAGGTCCGGATGTTCCCGGCGCAGGGAGTCCACGGTTTGCAGCACGGCCCGGCTGACCCAGAATCCGCGCAGTTCGGGCAGGCCCTTGCCCAGAATGACCGGAAACACCAGGACCGCGCCCAGCAGGAGAATCCCGCAAACCTGGGTCATCCGTCCCTCCTGGTAGGCTCGCCATGCCAGGGCGGTCATGGCCAGGACGATCAGGGCCGCGAGAACGCCCCACCAGGAGAAGGCCTTGTCCAGGTAAAGCGGGGCCACGATCAAGCCGATGCCCAGCACGACCCCAATGGCCAGCCACAGCCCGGCTCCGATTTTGGGAATCCAGGTCGCGAATCGGCCTGGAGAGCCTGCCGTCGTGGATGAGACGCCGGGATGGGCCGCCCGTTGAGTGAGTGTGGCCAGCCAGACGCCGATGAGCAGGGCGATGGCCGGATACATGGGCAGGACATAGTGGGGTAGTTTGGTGGGTACCAGCTCAAAGACGATCCAGGACGGGACGATCCAGGCCCAGAGAAAGCGGACCAGGCGGTCCGTTTTACGCAGGGACCAGGTCTGGACCAGGGTTGGCCAGGCCAGCAGCGATCCCGGCCAGAAGGTCAGGGTGAACAGCAGCAGATACATTCCCGGAGGCGCGCCGTGGGATTCGTGGCCGGAAATCAGTTTGGGCAGCAGGTCGCCAGTGACCGCGTCGGAGACGAAGGAGCCATCCGTGGCCAGACTGACGGCGATGAGCCAGGGCAGGACCATGGCCGCGGTCAGGAGCAGGCCGGCCTTGGGTCGCAGTCCGCTTAGCCAGGCAAAGCGTCCGTAAGTGATTGTTTCCGGGGCACGGCGATCGGCGATGAACAGGGTCAGCAGGGTCAGCCCGGAGATCATCGGCCCCACCGGACCCTTGAGCAGGATGGACCCGCCCATGCCGCCCCAGAACAACAGCCAGAGCCACGGTTCCGGCTGCTGGTCCGCCGGGCGGATGTAGCAGCGGGCCAGGGCCACCTGCATGGCCGTGATGGAGGCTAGGAGCATGGCGTCGGTTTTGGCCAGGTGGGCCTCGGTGACCAGCAGGATGGTGCAGGCCAGCAGGGCCGCGGCGGCCAGGGCGAAACGGATGTCCATGGCTCGTCTGGCCAGGGAAAAAGTCAGCAGCACGGCCAGTACGGCCCCCAGCACGGACGGCAGGCGATAGGGCCAAAGGGCCTCGGGATTGGTCAGACGGGCCGAGGCGGCCTGGAGCCAGTAGATGCCCACGGGCTTTTTGTGGCGATCCTGTTCCTGGAATTTGATCCGGATGTAGTCCCCTTCTTCCAGCATCTGCCGGGAAGCCTGGGCGAAACGGGCCTCGTCCCGGTCAAAGGGAGGCAGGGTGGTCATGCCCGGCAGGAACAGCACCAGGCAGAGGCAGAACAGGATCAGGTATCCGAAAGTGGCGGCAAAGGGGCCGTCGAGAAATTTTGTCATATGGTTGGTTATGGGGTCAATGGCGGGTTGGCGTGGTGCATTTTTCGGCGATAGGCGTCGATGCCGAACCAGATGATCACAAAGGCGATCACTGCGGCGACGATGAAGGCAATGCTGGTTTGGAGCGTCTCCTGGGTGGCCCCGGTCCCGATCAGGGTTGCTGGAATGGCCTGGGGAAAGGTGCCCAGAAACGTGCCCAGCAGAAAGTGACCATGCCGAAGGGGCAGCATGCCCATCATGATCGTGGAATAGAAGCCGGATAGCGGCATCATCCGGATTCCAAACACGGACATCACCCCGCCCTTGCCGATGCGTTTTTGAACGGCGTTCAGGTTGGGCCGGTGGCGGAGAAAGGAAAAGCTCCATCCCGCGTGGCGAACCAGATTGAAGACAACGTAAAAGCCCAGCACAGTTCCGGCCTGGGTCAGCACCAGACCCTGCCAGAAACCGAAGGCCATGCCGCCGATGGAGCAGAGCAGCAGCCGGGGAACGCCCAGGCAGACCAGGAGGGTCACTCCGGCGATGTACAGCGCCATTCCGAAAAGGCCGCGCTGCGTGAACCAGACCCCGAGCAGTTCGGTCCTGGCCAGCAGGGAGCGCAGCGGCGTGACGTTCATCAGGACCAGCCCCAGCAGGACAACGCCGATCAGGACAATGCCTACCAAGCGTGAGCGGGTCCAGAATCCGCTTCCGATTTTCGTTTCGGCTTCCACGTCGGCTCCCGCATCAGCCTTTGCGACGGAAAGACCGGGAGGACCTCCTGGAGGAGGTGCGGAGGCTTTATCGATGAGGTTCGTAGGGGAGTCCGTGGTGGTAAGGTGAATGGCGTGTTGATCAGTCATGGGGCGGCGAAGAGGGGTTGTGAACGTGCTCCCAGCGCCGTGCCGGGATGGCTCGTCGAGCGTACCAGCGCACGGCGACGCAGTCCAGCAGCCCGCGCCAGAGGCGGTTGCCGATGCCGTACTTGGAAACGCCACTGATCCGGGGACGGTGGTTGATGGGCAGCTCGACCACGGTCAGTCCCCGGCAACGCAGCAGGGTGGGCAGAAAGCGGTGCATGCCGTTGAACACCAGGAGCTCCGGCAGGGCGGTTCGGCGCAGAGCACGGAACGTGCAGCCGGCGTCCGAGATCCGGTCCCCGGAGACCATGTCCCGGAATCGGTTGGCCAAGCGGGAGGAGACGCGCTTGACCCAATTGTCCCGGCGGTTGGCCCGGATGCCGCAAACCATGTCCGTTTCCGGGGTCAGGGCGCGTAGCAGGCGGGGGATGTCCGTCGGGTCGTGCTGCATGTCCGCGTCCATGGTGACCAGAATTTGGCCACGGGCGACCTGGAACCCGGTGGCGAAGGCCGCGCTTTGGCCCAGGTTGCGGGGGTGTCGAACGACCCGAAGCCGGTCGTGGTCGGCGCTCAGTCGGGTCAGCAGGCCCAGGCTGCCGTCCTGGCTGCAATCATCCACGCAGATAATTTCGGAGGGTCGGCCCAAACCGATCAGGACCGCCGTCAATTCGTCAAGAAGCTGCTCTAGGCAGCCTTCTTCATTGTAGACCGGCAGGATGCAGGAAACGGCTGGCTGCCCAGCGGTTGAGGGCGTGGAAGGTTCGGAGGGCGTGGAGAGCATGGGGCGAAAGCGCGGTAACAGTATCAGTTCACCAGAGCCTTGGCGAAATCCTCGCCGCTGAACGGTCGGAGGTCTTCCATCTTCTCGCCCAGGCCAACAAAACTGATGGGCATGCCGAACTCCAGGGCGATGGCCACAACGATGCCGCCCTTGGACGTGCCATCCAGCTTGGTCAGGATGATCTCGTCCACGCTGACCGCCTCGTTGAACAGCTTGGTCTGGGACAGGGCGTTCTGCCCGGTGGTGGCGTCCACCACCAACAGGCAGCGATGGGGCGCACCGGGAAGTTTCTTGGCCAGGACGCGTTTGATCTTGCGCAGTTCGTCCATCAGGTCGACCTTGGTGTGCAGGCGGCCCGCGGTGTCCAGGAAGACCACGTCGTGGCCGCCTTGCAGGGCGGCGTCCACGGCCTCGTAGGCCACGGCGGCCGGGTCAGCACCTTCGCCCTTGCTGAAGAAGTCCGCGCCGGTGCGCTTGGCCCAGATGGTGAGCTGTTCCATGGCCGCGGCCCGGAAGGTGTCCCCGGCGGCCACGAGGACCTTGCGGCCCTGCATCTGGGCGCGGTGGGCCAGTTTGGCGATGGTCGTGGTCTTGCCCACGCCATTCACGCCCACCACCAGCACGATTTCCGGACCCTGGGGCAGATTGACGACCTTGGGTTTGGGGAAGATGGCGGCCAGTTCCTGGCGCAGCATTTCCCGGAACGCCTCGGGTTCGCTGATGTCTTCCTTGCGCACCCGGTCCTTGAGCCGGTCCAGGAGCATGGCCGCGGAGCGGTGCCCCACGTCGGCCATGATCAGCACTTCCTCCAGCTCCTCCCAGAACGGGTCGTCGAACTTGCGATGGGCCGAGAGCAGGGCGTCAATGCGTTTGGTGAGCTGTTCCCGTGTCTTGTTCAGGCCTTCGGAGAGCTTCAGGAAGAGGCGGTCCCGCTCGTCCTCCTCGTCTTCCAACTCCAGGGCCAGGGCCAGTCGGTACTGCAATTCGGACCGGAATTCGGCCACCTGCTCGTACCCCATGTCCTCCAGCCAGTCCCGGAACTTGGTGATGAACAGCTCCGCCTCGTCCTCCGGGGCCTCCAAGGCCTGGAACAGGAAGCGCAACCGCTCCCACAACTCGTTGCCCTTGGTCTCCACTCCGGAAAGGGTGTGCTCCAGCCAGACACTGAGCTTGGGCTCGGCCCCGCGCAGGGCCTGCATGACCTGGGCCTGCCACGCCGGGACTTCAGTTGTTCGTCCGGGGTCGGAAGGTTTGGCTGTCACGGGCTTGGCGGGTTGTTCCGGTTGCATCGCCGTTGGTTTGGCGGGCTGACGGGAAAACAGTCGGGAAAGCAGGCCTGGACGGGCCTGGGCAGGCTGGACTTCGGTTTCGGAGGCTGGCTCCAGAGAAGGCTCGGAGACGGATTCGGAAACAGACTCAGACGAGGCTTCTTGGCGCGGCTCCGAGGGAGTGTCCGAAACAGTTTGCGTGACGGTTTCCGGGGGAGTTTCCTGGATGACTTCCGAAACTGCCGGACGTTCCTCTTCCGGTTTCGGCTCGGGTTCGGATGCGGTTCCGGAAGCGCTTTCGGAAGTGCTCTCAGGAGCGTGCTCCGCGACCGGCTCCGGAGAAGGCTCGACCGGCTCCGGTTCCGGCGTAGGCGTTGTTGGCTCCAGGTCCGCCGGAACAGCCTTGATCGTCTCCGGCCCCTCTGGGGACGGCTTCGGTTCCGGCTGTTCGACCGTTTCTTTAGCCTTGGTCGCTTCTTCGGTGGACCACCACTTTTTTACCTTGGAGAAAAAACCCATATGTTCTGTTCCTGACTGTTTTTGAGATCGTAAAAAGAGGATGAGCCGCGTCATTCACGGCCAAAGCGGTTCTTATCCAGGCTTGCCGGTCAAGGCAATGCCTTGGTGCATCGGGTCAGGAATTCGTCGAAATCAAGGTCAATTCTGAACCCTGATGTGGTTATGTCATGATCGCAGGACAAAAAACCGGCTTTTACAATTTTTTTCAACTATGGACGAAGATATCATTATTTTTGAACTTGACGAAAATTATTTTGTAAACTAAGTTTGATGAACTAGGTTTTGTCGCCATGAGGAGGAGATGGAAGCGGCGGGTAGTTTGCAAGATAGATAAAGAGGAGATGGAGATGCAGGTTGTCAATATTCATGAAGCGAAGACTCACCTCTCGCGATTGGTCGATGAAGCCGCGCGGGGCAACGCTTTCATCATCGCCAAGGCTGGCAAGCCAATGGTCAAGGTTTCCCCATTGCCGGAGGGGGGGGCTTCGGATGTTCAGCGCTTGGGGTTCATGGCCGGGGAGGTCGTCGTGCCGGACGACTTCGATGCAATGGGAACGGAACAGATTGAGGATTATTTTTTCAATAACCAGAGTCCTTTGCCATGAAACTGCTTCTGGACACGCACATTCTGCTTTGGGCGGCCGGAAATCCGGAGAAACTATCTGAAAAGGCCAGGGCAATACTTCTTGAGCCAAGTAATTCTTTGTTTTTCAGCGCTGCCAGTATCTGGGAAGTAGTCATCAAGCAGGGTCTTGGACGCGACGATTTTAAAGTTGATGCGCAACGTCTCAGAAAAATGCTCATTTTGAACAGGTATAGCGAATTGTCAATAACCTCGGAGCATGTTTTGCGCGTTCATGCTCTGCCTACGCTGCACAAGGATCCTTTCGATCGACTCCTGATTGCCCAGTCCCTGAGTGAAGGAATGCTTTTGCTTACCGTGGACGAGGCCGTTATCGCCTATCAAGGCGGCGTTTTGGCCGTGTAGTGTTTTATTCGCGTATCCCCGGCACCACCTCAGTTCTCCTTATTGGGACATTCCATTTCCTTGATCGCGTTCATCACTTGAAAACGTGCTCATCTCCTGGAAACGTTCCGGCCTTGACCTCCTGAACGTATTCCCGAACCGCATCGCGCATCACAATGCCGACCTGGGCGTATTTTTTCACGAATTTCGGGGTGAAGCGGTCGTAGAGGCCGACCACGTCGTGGAAGACCAGGACCTGGCCGTCGCAGCCCGGTCCGGCACCGATGCCGATGGTCGGAATGGTCAGTTGCTTGGAGATGGTCTGGGCCAGGGGGGCCGGGACGCATTCCAGGACCAGGCCGAAGGCCCCGGCTTCCTCCAGGGCAACAGCGTCTTCTCGGATGCGCTGGGCTGCGGCGTCGGTCCGACCCTGGACCTTGAATCCGCCCAGTTGGTGAACGTGTTGGGGCGTCAGACCGACATGGCCGAGGACGGGGATGCCATTCTGGGTCATCTTGCGCACGGCGGGCAGGATTTCCCGTCCGCCCTCTACCTTGACCGCGTGCATCCCGGCTTCTTGTAAAAAACGTCCAGCGTTGACAAGGGCCTGTTCCGGCGAAACCTGGTAGCTCATGAAGGGCATGTCACCCACCAGCAGCGCCCGTTGCGCTCCCCGGGCCACGGCCCGGCAGTGATGGAGCATGTCCTCCATGGTCACGGACAGGGTGTTCTCCAGGCCGAGCATGACCATGCCCAGGGAGTCGCCGACCAGCATGACGTCCACCCCGGCCTCGTCCAGCAGTTTGGCCGTGGCCCAGTCATAGGCCGTCAAGACGGTGATCTTCTCGCCCTGGCGCTTCATTTCCAGGAGCGTGGCCGTGGTCGCTTTGCCCACTTCATGCCTCCATCTTGTCCAAGGCATCCATCAGGCTGATGGTTAGTTTGAGAAAGTCGGCCTCGGTCAGAATGCCCACGAGTCTTTCGTCCTCCACGACGGGCAGACAGCCGTATTTGTGCTGGAGCAGGAGTTCCGCGGCCTCGCGCAGGTCCACGTCCGGAGAGATGGTCGTCACGTCCCGGCGCATGATTTCGTGGATGGGAATGGAGGCGTCGATCTCGTTTTGGACTTCATCCTCGATGTCGGCCAACTTGGAAATGGTTACTGCCAGGAGGTCTCGGTGAGTCAGCAGGCCGACGAAGCGTTCTTCCTGGTCCACGATGGGGATGTGACGGATTCGGCCCAGATTCATGATCGAACGGGCGGTCTGCACGTTGTCGTGCTCCTGAAGGGAAAAGACCTTTTTGGTCATCAGGTCGTTGACTTTCAGCATGGCGTTCTCCTTGTTGTTCGGGGATACCGTTTATCATTCACCGTTCGCGAACAGTCTGTCAAGGATGACCGGACACTCCGTTATTATTCAAAAATGCTTGTGGATTGTGGCATGACAAGTACTTCTTGTTCTTTGCCGGGATATCGGATATATTTTTTCGTTTTTTCACCCATATTTCCCATATTTTTGTAGATGAGCTCTACGAGGAGAGACCTTATGATGAACCGTTTCGTCTTGTCGGCATGTCTTGTTTTGATGTTCGGGTTGTCCGCTTCGGCTGGCGCGGAGCAGGCGAAAGTCGTCTCCGTCAACCAGTTCGTCGAGCATCCGGCCCTGGATTCCGTGCTGCGCGGGTTCCAGGAACAGTTGCGTGAGGAAGGTTTTCAGGTCGAGTATCGGGTGCATAACGCCCAGGCCAACATGGCCACGGCCAACCTGATCGCCCAGCAGATCGTGGGCGAGCGCCCGGACCTGGTGCTGGCCATCGCCACTCCCTCGGCCCAGGCCATGGCCCAGACCGTGAAAAAGAACCCTTCGATGCAAAAGACCCCCATCCTGTTCAGCGCGGTGACCGATCCGCTGGGTGCCGGGCTGGTCAAGGACCTGCAAAATCCTGGTGAAAACATCACCGGCACCTCGGACTTGACCCCCATGGATCAACATTTGGCCCTGATCCGGGAGTTTCATCCGGAATTGACCTCCCTGGGCGTTATCTACAACTCTGGGGAAGCCAATTCCCGCGCCTTGGTTGATCTGCTCAAGGCCGAGACGGTCAAGGCCGGGATCAAGCTGGAAGAAGCCACCGTGGCCCGGTCCAGCGACGTGTTCCAGTCCGCCCGCAGCTTGGTGGGCCGGACCCAGGCCGTGTACGTGCCCACGGACAACACCGTTGTTTCGGCATTCGAGGCCCTTGCCAAGGTCTGCCAGGACAACAAGCTGCCCCTGTACGCCGCGGACGTGGATTCCGTGCCTCGAGGCGCGGTGGCCGCGCTGGGTTTCGACTATTACGAACACGGCCGTCAGGCCGGAGCCATGGCCGGGCGCATTTTTCGCGGGGCCGACCCGGCGACCACCCCGGTGGAAACCCAGCAGGAACTCGAACTACACATCAATCTCCCCGCCGCCGAGGCCATGGGCGTGACCATCCCCCAGGCGCTCCTGGACCGGGCCGGGAAGATTCTCGAATAATCAACAATTCTCTTGTCTGTTCGTGCTCAGTCGTCTCGCTGGGCACGAGCACGAACAAAGCGGCTTTTAACCCTTCCTCGTGACGTTCTTATTTCCATGAACATATCCATGCTGCTCGTTTTTTGCGGAATTAATGAATCCGGAGTTCGCCCATGACCTTGTACGCGCTGTTGGGCGCGGTGGAGCAGGGGTTGGTGTACGGGATCATGGTCCTAGGCGTATACCTGACCTTTCGGGTGCTCAACTTCCCGGATCTGACCGTAGACGGCAGTCTGCCTCTGGGAGCCGCGGTCTGCGCCGTAGCCATCACCTCGGGGATCGATCCGTTTCTCTCTCTGTTTCTGGCCATGTTCGCCGGGTTTCTGGCCGGGATGATCACCGGGTTTCTGAACACCAAGCTGGGTATTTTGCATCTCCTGGCCTCCATCCTGACCATGATCGCCCTGTATTCCATAAATATCCGGGTGATGAGCGGCCCCAACGTTTCTTTGCTGGGCCGGGACACGATCCTCGACCCATTGATGGGCTTGGGCTTGCCCGGGTATTTGTCCTCCATCGTCCTGTTTTCGTTCATCGGGGCGGCCATCGTGATCTTCCTGATCTGGTTCCTGCATACCGAGTTCGGCCAGACCATGCTGGCCACGGGGGACAATCCCCGGATGATCACCAGCCAGGGCGTGAACACCCACAGCGTGATCATCATCGGCGTGGGGCTGTCCAACGCCATGGTGGCCTTCAGCGGGGCGTTGATCGCTCAGAATCAGGGCGCGGCGGATGTGAACATGGGCGTGGGGACCATTGTTGCCGGGCTGGCCTCGGTGATCGTGGGCGAAACGGTCTTCGGCCGGGGCGGAATCATGCGCGCCGTGATCGCGGCCCTGCTCGGCTCGATTCTTTACCGGCTGGCCATCGCCATGGCCCTGAGCATGAAGCTGGGCGCCTTTTCCTTCACTCCCAGCGACCTGAACCTGATCACCGCGCTGCTGGTGGTCCTGGCGCTCACCGCGCCCAAAATCAAGGCGCGGTTCTTCTCATGATGCTGTCCCTGAAAAACGTCATCAAGTATTTTCACCGGGGCAGCGTGAACGAGGTCCTGGCCCTGCAAAACGTATCCCTGGATGTCCGACGCGGGGACTTCATCTGCATCATCGGTTCCAACGGGGCTGGCAAATCCACTTTGTTGAACTGCCTGGCCGGATGCTTTTTCCCGGATCAGGGCAGCATCCTCCTGGATGATCGGGACATCACTGGCTGGCCGGAGTACAAGCGGGCCAAGTTCATCGGCCGGGTCTTCCAGGACCCGCTGCTGGGCACCTGCGCTTCCATGAGCATCGAACAGAATCTGGCCCTGGCCTTGCGCCGGGGACGCTTCCGGGGGCTGTCCGCCGGGGTGCGCCGTCTGGACCGAGATCTGTTTCGGGAAAAACTGCGCATGTTGGACCTGGGGCTGGAGGATCGATTCCAAGACGCCGTGGGGCTGCTTTCCGGCGGGCAACGCCAGGCCCTGACCATGGTCATGGCCACCCTGATCCGCCCGGACATCCTGCTGCTGGACGAACACACCGCGGCCCTGGACCCCAAGACCGGCCAGCAGATTCTGGAGCTCACCGACCGCTTGGTGGAAAGCATGGAACTGACTACCCTGATGGTCACCCACAACATGCACCAGGCTCTGCGCATGGGCAACCGGCTGATCATGATGCACCGGGGCGAGATCATTCTGGACATCTCCGGCGAGGAAAAAAAGCGCTTGGAAGTGGACGACCTGCTGGCCCGGTTCTACAGCCTGAAGCAGGAAGCCTTTGCTTCGGATAAGATGCTGTTGGTGTGAGTATTCAGAGGTCAGAAGTCAGGAAGCGGGGCTGCGGGCATTGGGTGGATGAGGGGCGTAACCCCGAACTGTGAAACGTGAACCCCAAACAAACCACATAAACCAACGGAGTTTTTTCGATGTCTGAACGTACCCTTTGCATGATCAAGCCGGACGGCGTGGAGCGGAATTTGATTGGAAATGTGTTGACCCGGATCGAGACCGCCGGGTTGCGGATTGTGGCTCTGCGCAAGCTGCGGCTGACCACGGCCCAGGCTGAGGGCTTTTATACCGTACATAAGGAGCGTCCTTTTTTTCAGAGCCTGGTGAGTTACATGACCTCCGGGCCCATCGTGGCAGCGGTTTTGGAAGGCGACAACGCTATTGCCCGCTGGCGGGAGCTGATGGGCGCTACCAATCCGGCCAACGCCGCCGAAGGCACCATTCGCAGGGATTTGGCCCTGGACGTGGAGCGGAACACGGTGCACGGCTCCGACGCCCCGGAGACCGCGGGTCAGGAAATTCCTTATTTCTTCAACACCATGGAGCAGCAGGGATGAGTGCCTTGCGCATCGGGTGCATCGGGCTCGGGAACATGGGGGCGGCCCTGATCAAGGCCGTCTCCACTCGCCCGGATACGTCCATTCATGGGTTTGATCCAGATAAGAGCAAGGCGCGGGATCTGGCCGGACTGCCCGGCTTCGTCGCGGCGGAGTCCATTGAAGAGGTGCTCCGAAACGCAGACTTTGTTTTTCTGGCGGTCAAACCGCAGATCATGTCCAAGGTCCTGACCGAAGCCCTTCCGGCCCTGCGGCCGGAGACCTGTCTGATATCCATAGCCGCCGGGATCGGGATGGAGCAGCTGCGAGCCTGGTCGGAAGATCGCTGCGCCGTGGTCCGGGTCATGCCCAACACTCCGGCCATGGTCCGTTCCGGCGTCAGCGCGGTCTGCTTCGAAGACCCGAAGCTGATTGAAGCCGGGCAAACAACGATCATGGAACTCCTGGGCCTGTTGGGTCAGGTCCACGTTCTGCCGGAGCGGTATTTCCATGCTTTCACCGCCCTGGTGGGATCGGGACCAGCCTATGTGTTCCATTTCATGGACGCCCTGGTCCAGGCCGGAGTCTCAGCGGGCCTGGGACGGCCCCAGGCCGAGCAGATGGTCGCCGGACTGCTGGAAGGCTCAGTCAAACTGGTCCAGGAAACCGGCCTCAGCCTGAGCACCCTGCAGCACATGGTCACCTCGCCCGCGGGGACGACCATTGCCGCGTTGAACCACCTGGACAGAACGGCGGTCCGCGGCTCGATCATCGACGCTGTGCATGAGGCGGAACAGCGGAGTCGGGAGTTGGGGGAGGGGTAAGTTTTTACGTCCGTCAACGCAAACGAAAAAGGGGTCCATTTGACCCCTTTTTCGTTACAATGCGAGCGTCCTCTCAACGTCGGACATGAGTTCCTGAGAAAGGTGCGTCAGTCTGGGCAAAGTCTCTGGAAAAGTTTGGAATGAATTGCCTTGGTTCAGAAAAACTACTGGACATATTTTTGAGAGCAAAATAAAGTGCATCCCAAAGTGTCTGGCAAGGGCAAAGCACGCCGAAAGGCTGCGACGCAAAGCCACCGGCCTACAGTTCGGATGTACGAAATAGGGTAGCGGGGCCGCCGGACCGAAGAGGGGTTTTCCCTCCTGCTTTTTCCCGCTCTCGCTCCCTTTCGCCGGACCGGCAATGTTCCTCCGTTCCCACTTCTCCGCTTGTTTCGATGTTCCTGTCCACCGGGCAACCCTTCATTCGCTTTTTTATCTCCTTGAACTGGATGTGTCCATTCGTTCTTTGCGTCGAACTTCTTCCGGCTTGACCCTTGTCGATACCCTGGTCGCCATTGCCATCGCCTTGTTGTTACTGGCCGTCAGCGCGCCGTATCTAGGGGGGATGTTGCGCAGTGCCGGGGTTTCGACGACGGCCCATGAATTCCTGTCCACCCTCAGCTATGCCCGCAGCGAGGCCATCAACCGTAATCAGCGGATCACTGTCTGCAAGAGCGCGGACGGCCGGGAGTGCACCACCCAGGGAGGCTGGGAACAGGGATGGATCGTGTTCGTGGATGCAGGAAACCAAGCCCAGGTGGCCGAGTCCGAGGACATTCTCCGGATGCGCGGTCCCTTGCGTGGCGAGACGACCTTGACCGGGAACATGCCCGTACGCAACTATGTATCATACGTCAGCAACGGTTCGACGCAGTACGTTAGCGGCGCGTTCCAAGCCGGCACTCTGACTCTCTGTCGTCAGGAGCGCGGAGTTAAGTTCGTCCTGGCCCGGGCAGGGAGGGTCAGGACGGAGAAGACCACCTGTCAGTGATCCATTTGGTTTTAGATAGAATGGAAATGTCACCAAAATAATAATGGCTTCTCCATCATCGAAGTCCTGATCGTGGTGGCCATCGCCGCCATCCTCACGGGCATCGCCATCCCGGCGTTCGACGTGTTTATAGGCAATACGCGGACCAGTACCGTGGCCAACGAGTTCGTTTCGGCGCTGAATCTTGCGAGAAGCGAGGCGATAAAGCGGGGTGTGGAGGTATATGTTTGTCGGAGTGAGAATGGTTCGTCTTGTGCACAAGTGGGTACTGGGGGCAGGGATGGCTGGTCGCGGACGAGACCAATGCCTTGATTGGAGTTCGTGATGGTCTGAAGGAGGCTTCAACTTTTTTCGGTAACGGTACGTTCTCCAACGACAACGTTAAGGTAACCTTCAAAAGGGATGGTACGTTGAAAGCAGCCGTCAACGAAGCCGTAGATTTTTTAAAGTCGAGAACATGGGCAGAGTGATGTGCATTTATGTTAATAATGCTGGCCGGGTTCGAACGAGTAAAAATTGCTGATGGAATAACGGACAAGGATTTTTCCAATGTTCTCCACGGCCTCCAGAGACTCCGCAACCATGCAACAGTATCGGGAAACCGCGAACAGACGATTCACGGCTTTGGCCAGTAGGCGTACGGACCGAAGGACGTGGGCATGGCGCGAAAGGCGCGTGTACGTTATTTTCCGTGTTGTTTCGCTGCAAGGAAGGTTTCATGACCAATTCGAAAGGCTTCACCATCATCGAACTCCTCATCGTGGTCGCTATCCTGGGTATTCTGGCGGCCATCGCCATTCCGTCGGTGACCAAGTACACCACCAACGCCCGCCGGGCGGACGGGAAGACGGCCCTTTTGGCCGCGGCCCAGGCCATGGAGCGGCATTATACGAATAATTACACGTATGTTGGGGCGACGATAGGTTCCGCCACTACAGACTTAATCCCTGAGAACTCGGACAGCGGCTACTACATCCTCAGCTTCACAACCAATGGCACGAACCCCGCTGCGGACAAATTTGAAATCCAGGCCGAGGGGCAAGGCAAGCAAGCCGGCGACACTGCCTGTCAGATAATGACCATCGACCAGTTGGGAAGAAAGACGCCCTCAGGGTGTTGGTAATGATTCTTTTTTAATCTCTATGAGGAAGCGACAATCTCATGAAGGACGAGAGCATTGACGTTCAGAGCTAAGCGGTTGCATCGCGGCGGGGCCGATTTATCATCACTTCGTTGGTCTTTGTTCCGGAGATATGTCGCGAACTCTGGAGGTGACGCATGGCAACGACACGGAGATGCTTCTTGCAAGGGCTGGCGCTGGCCGCGGGGTCGGTGTTCGCCGGCGGATGCGCCGAGGCCCTGGATTCAAGTCTCAACAGCGACGGATGGCGTCCGGCCTACGCCGACCTGGAGGATGCCGGGATGCTGGCCGCGCGCATCGAGCAGGCCTATGCCAAGCTGGAGCAGTGCGACCTTTGCCCCCACGCCTGCGGGGTGAATCGGCTTGGCGGGGAAACGGGCTTTTGTGAAGCCCGGGGGCGGGCCGTGGTCCATAGCCACGGGCCGCACTTCGGGGAGGAATTGCCGCTGGTCGGCCGCAACGGCTCCGGGACCATCTTTTTCTCCCACTGCAACCTGCGCTGCGTCTTCTGCCAGAACTGGCCCATCGCCCACCTGGGCCACGGACGGGAGTTGGACGACGCCCGACTGGCGGACCTGATGCTGGATTTGCAGCGCCGGGGCTGCCACAACATCAATCTGGTCACCCCTACCCATTTCCTGCCCAACATCCTCGGGGCGGTGCGCATCGCCCGCCAGCAGGGCCTGCGCCTGCCGCTGTGCTACAATACCGGCGGCTATGAAACCGTGGAGAATGTCCGGTTGCTGGACGGCGTGGTGGACATCTATTTGCCGGACCTGAAGTTCATGAGTTCGGACGAGTCGGCCAGGTACGTGATCCAGGGACGGGGCGATTACCCGGCCATGGCCAAGGCCTCTATCCTGGAAATGCACCGGCAGGTGGGCGACGTGGACGTGTCCGGGGACGCGGTGGCCCGGCGTGGGTTGCTGATCCGCCACCTGGTCATGCCCAACCAGGTGTCCGGAACACGGGAATTCGTGGATTGGGTGGCCCGGGAGCTGCCCCAGGACACCTACGTGAACATCATGTCCCAGTACCGGGTGGAGCACATGGCCTTTGACCACGAACCCATCTCCCGGGCCATCACCTCCCGGGAATACGTGGAAGCCATGGACTGGGCCATGGCCGCCGGGCTGACCAACCTGGACAA
Source organism: Desulfonatronum sp. SC1 (assembly GCF_003046795.1). NCBI lineage: Bacteria > Pseudomonadati > Thermodesulfobacteriota > Desulfovibrionia > Desulfovibrionales > Desulfonatronaceae > Desulfonatronum > Desulfonatronum sp. SC1. The sequence continues at coordinate 57,622 of NZ_PZKN01000022.1, forward strand.
TCGCTCCCTGGCCAACCTGGAAATCCATCGGCGGATGCTGGAGTAGGGGCGCAAGCCCGCGTCAGTTCCAGATCCCAGGAATTTCCAGCTGGCAGTGGGGGCAACGGCCGTTCTGGATTCGCATTTGGTCCACGATGAACCCCACTCTGGTGATGATCGCTTGGCCACAGTCCGGGCAGAAGGTGTTTTCCCCGTCGTGGCCCGGGACCTTGGCCACGTAGACGAAGCGCAGGCCGGCCTCCAGGGCCGTGTCTCGGGCCCGGTCCAGGATGGAAACCGGGGTGCGGGGAAGGGCGGAGAGCCGGTACAAGGGGTAGAACCGGGCCAGATGCAGCGGGGTGTCCGGGCCCAGCTCCCCGGCGATCCAACGGCACATCTCGGCCAGAACGTTCATGTCGTCGTTGAGCGTGGGGATGATAATGCTGGTGATTTCCAGGTGCATCCCGGACTGTTTGATGATCCGCAGCGCGTCCTGCACCGGTTTGAGCTCCCCGCCGACCACGTTCCGATAGAAATCCGGATCAAATCCCTTCAGGTCCACGTTGGCTGCATCCAGCACCTCGCACAGATTCCGCAGGGGTTCCGGGCGGATGTAGGCCGCCGTGTGCATCAGATTGAGCATCCCCGCTACCCTGGCCAGCCTGGCCACCTCCAGCATGTATTCATAAAAGACCACCGGCTCGCCAAAGGCGAAGCTCACGGAACGCAGCCCGGCGGCCCGGGCCTGGGCCACCACGGCCTCCGGGGGCAGATCGTAGGCATGGACGTCCTCGGGGCGGACCAGGGCCATGTCCCAGACTTCGCAGAACTTGCAGTGCAGGTTGCAGCCGGCCGTGGAAACGGACAGGGCTCGGCTTCCCGGTAGGACGTGAAAGAACGGCTTGCGCTCCACCGGGTCTTCCTGAACCAGGACCGGGTTGCCATAGGTCAGCGTGACCCCCTGGCCGTCGCGGTTTTCCCGGACCCGACAGGAGGAGCGCTGTCCAGGGGCAAGAGTGCATTGATGGGGGCAGAGCATGCACTGGACGCCGTCGTTCGCCGCGGGACTGAACCAGGGAGACGGTCGGGGGCGGACAAGGCCTCGCTGGGCCGTCTGGTTGGATGCGCCGGCATTTTGGGCGTGCAGGTTGATCGGCAGTCCGGTGAGCCCGGAAACCCCCAACGCACCAGCCCCACATGCCGCCAGCCTCAGAAATTGTTTCCTGGTCATGGATTTGGTCGGGGCCTGGGCCTGGGCCGGGGGCGGGGTCAGATTCGGATTCGGATTCGGGCATGATGCGTTGTGGTGCGGCATAAAATACCTCGCTGCGCTGTCTCATGGTTGATCCGCAGTGACTGAGGGCTCGCGGGCGTGGCCTGATCCATCGGCGAGCGCGGCCAGGAGCGTGAGCCCGGCCGCGGCGTTGAGCGCCCCGGCCAGCAGGAAGCAGGCCGGAATGCCCTGGACCGGGGCGATGGCCACTCCAGCCAGGGCCGCGCCGAGGCAGGCCCCTGCCAGCTCCAGGCCGTAGATCCGGCCCGCGGCCTGTTCGGGTTTGCCGGTCAAGGCCGTGGAACAGGCCGCGGCCAGGGGGAAGTCAACTCCTCCGGCCAGGCCCGCGATGAAGGTCAGGGCCACGAACAGGATCAGCACGGTCAGGGAGGAGGTGATCGCCGCGGCCTGGGGCAGGAGCAACCCCACGGCCCAGGCCAGCGCGGCGATTCCGACCTGGACCAGGGCCAATCCCAGGGCCAGGGGCTTGGTCCGAGAGGCGGATGTATCATGAAGGAACCGCTGCCCCAGAAAAGTGCCCACGGCCAGCCCGGACATGAACACGGCCACGATGAGGCCCACGGTCTCGTATACAAATCCATATAGTCCTTGAAAGGCGAAGAGCAAGGCCACCTGCATCAACATGGTGGACATGCCGGTGGTCAGGGCCGCCAGGTTGACGGCCCATGCCAATCCGGCCGGAGAGTGTTTCGGGGAGGGCTTCCGGGAGCGTGCCCTGGGTGCTTGGGAGTGCATTTGGGAAGACTTGCGGGCTCTCCAGCGGGAAAGGGCAAGCACGGTCAGCACTGGGACCAGCAGGGCCGGAGCGATCCACCAGGGGCGGATATGGAGGATCGGTTTCAGGGCGTCCCGGCTTCCGGATCGGGTCAGCTCGTTCCAGTACATCAGTGTGTAGAAGTAGGCGATGGGCCGGAAATCCGAATTGATGAAGAAGCGCTCGGCCACTGGCGGCAATGTTGCCACGGCCTGGATTTGCGCTTCCAGCGGTTCCGGCGTTAAGGGCGGGGCCGGGGGGCCGTCCAGGTGCGCTTGAGGGGCGCGCCCGTGGTGGCGCAGGATCCAGTTGATACGGCGCAGTGTCGGTTCGTGCAGCAGCACATGGTAGTGCAGTCCGGAAAAGCCTTGGGCCGTGATTTCCCGCTGGTCGAAGCGCGATCGCAACAATTCCGGGTTCGCCGAAATCCGGTCCGGATCATCTGTGGCGAAGAATAGCAGATGCCGTTCCCCTACGGCCAGGACATGGCCGAACACGTCGGCCAAGGTGTGATGGATCGCGGTGTTGCGGTTGGACACGGCCAGCCCCCGCAGGTCCGGCGTGGATGTGACGCCCACGGCCAGCACTCCGCCCGGAGCGAGCAAATCCTGGGCCTGCTGGAAGAACTCCTGGGTGTAGGTGCGGTTCAGGACCGCGGTGGCCGGGTCCGGGGCGTCCACGATGATCATGTCGTAGGGCAAGGCCGCGCCGGACTTGACGAAGAGCCGGGAGTCGGTATGAATCATCCGGATTCCTGGGCGCTCCAGGGCAGCGAAGGTCCGGGCCGGGGCGTATTGGCGGGCCGTTTCCGTGAGCACGTTGTCCAGTTCGATGTAGTCCAATTCTCGGACCGGATGGCGCAGGATTTCCGCCAGCATGCCCCGCATTCCGCCGCCGATGAGCAGAACGCGTCCAGGGTCGGGATGCTGGACCAGGGCCAGGTGGGCCACGGCCACGGCCTCCTGTTCCTCCAATCCGGGCACGGCCGTATCCTGGCCCGCGGTGCTGAAGACCAGGTGGCCGCTCTGGAAAAAGCTATACTGGTCATCGCGGCGCAGCACGGCAATGGCCCCGTGCCTGGACGGCCGGGTCTCCACCAACTCGTGATCCGGGGCGAAATGCCGCCACTGGGCCGTAGCGGTCCAACGGTCCACGTGGTCCAGGGCGAAATAGAGCCCGGTGAGCAGCCCGATGACCATCAGGGTGATTATCAGGGTGGCAAGCACGGGTGCGAACAAGACCGGGGCCAAGGCGGCGTTTGGGCCGGCAAGGCGGCCCGCAAGCCCGCCCGAAAGTCCACTGGAAAGCCCACTGGGGCGCCGGCCTGCGCCCGGCCGATCAACCCCGTACAGGCCCAGGGCGACCGTGGCCATGAGCATCGCGGCCAAGGCCGTGATCTGAAAAGCGTTCAGGAGTCGGACCAGAACAAAGGTGAACAAAACGCCCGCGAGCGTGTTGCCCGCGGCTTCCACCATGTAGGTCTTGCTCGCCCCGGAGGCGTCCAAGGCCCTGTCCCGCTCTCGCCATATCCGGGCCAGCAGGACGAATTGGCCGCCCAGCAGCAGACAGGCCGGGGCCATGACCAGGAAACAGGAAAGGAACATTTCCCCAAGGCCCAGAGACGCGCCGGGCAGGACGTCGAAAAAAACGCGCAGGTTTCGGATCACAATGATGGTCGCCGGAAGGATCGGGATCAGACATCCGGCATTCAGGGCCAGGAGCAAGCCAGGGCGTGTCGCCCGCTGCGTGAGCCGACCGCCTAGCCAGCCGCCAACCCCGGTCCAGGCAAGCCACGCGGACAGGATGATCCCGATGGACAGCTCGTTGCCCTGAAAGACCATCAACAGTTCCCGCAAAAGCACTACCTGGGCGAGTTGGGAGACCATGCCCAGCATCAGGGTGGCGCAAACGTGGCGGGGAAAGGGGCGTGACATTGGAGGGCTTTGGCTGGGGGGGCTCTGATAGGGTGTGCCCAGTGAACGAGGTCTTTCCCGAACAGCCAACACGAAAAAAAAACAAAACGCAATCAGCCCACGGCAGGCCCCATCTTCATTTTTCGCATGGATGATCGGATTCTGGCGTAGCAACCCTCAGTGGTTGCCCATTTCTACAGAAAAGGGCAGGCACGGGGGCCTGCCCCTACGCCAAACCGCATATCCACGGGTAAAAACGCTTCCACCTGACGTCATGAACGGAACCGAGTCTATCCTGTTTTACTGTCAGGTCGCTTGCCATGCGCCGGCTTTCCGGATTAGCAGTTTTTTTTCGCCAATACTTATCCCAACTCAGGAGACAACCGCATGAAATCAAAAATCGTGGTCACGGTAGGGCCGGCAATCGATTCAGAGGAGGCGTTGCGCCGGATGATCGAGCAGGGGGTGCGCATCTTTCGGCTGAACTTTTCTCATGGCGACCGGCCCTACTTTGAAACGATCATCGCCCGGTTGAAAAAACTGGAGACCGAGATGGACGTCTCCTTGAGCCTGTTGCAGGATCTTTCCGGGCCCAAAATCCGGATCGGCGAACTCGCGGATGCACCTTGGGACGTGTACAAGGATGATTTGCTGTATCTTGGCCTGCCAGGCGGCCAAAAAGACCTGGAGGGTGCCGGACGGAGCGTAAATGGAGTGCGCTGGATGGACCTGGATCAGCCGAAAATGCTGGAAGTCCTGGAAATGGGCGACACCGTGACCCTCAGCGACGGCGGTTTGCAATTTCGGGTCATGGAAAAGCTCGACCCCCGGACGGTCCTGCTCAAGGCGCTCAACGCGGGATTGTTGTCGTCGAAAAAAGGCGTGGCTTTTCCGGGCAAGGTCAGTCCGCTCCCGGCATTCACGCCCAAGGATCGTATGGACCTGGCTTATGGCCTGGAACTGGGCGTGAACGTGGTGGCCCTGTCCTTTGTTCAGGACGCCCAGGACATCCGCTCTCTGATCAACGAGATGGAGCGACTGGGCCACCGGGTGCCGGTGATCGCCAAGCTGGAGCGGCGCAACGCCGTGGACAATCTTCAAGAGATTCTGGAGCTGGTGGACGGGATCATGGTCGCGCGGGGGGACCTGGGGCTGGAATGTCCCCTGGCCACCCTGCCGGGCATGCAAAAAGAGATCATCAAGGCCTGCAACCAGGCAGGCAAGCCGGTGATCGTGGCCACCCAGATGCTGCTGTCCATGGTGGACAATCCCATGCCGACCCGGGCCGAGATCACGGACGTGGCCAACGCCATTCACGACGGGACGGACTGCGTGATGCTCTCCGAGGAAACCGCCATCGGCAACCATCCCCTGGAGACGGTGCGCACCATGCGGGAAATCGGTCTGGAGGCCGAACGCTTCGGCGCGAAGCACCATCGGGGCCCCAGAGCGCCTCGGGATCAGAGCGATCCGGCCTGGTTTCTGGCCTATGCCGCATGTCTGCTGGCGGAGAAGGCCCAGGTTCGCGCCCTGGTGGCCCACAGTATTTCCGGGGCCACGATCCGCCATCTCAGCGCCTGTCGCCCGGAACAGCCGATCCATGCCCTCTGCCCGGACAATCCGGCGCGTCAGTTCCTGAATTTTTCCAAAGGCGTGGTCCCGCACTCGATCAAGGAACAACTCTCGGACCATCTGGACCGGACCGAGTATTTCGTGGACAGCAACCCGGATTTTTTCGCAACCGGCGAGGCCGTGGTGATTACCGCCGGACAGCCCAAGCCCCGCCAAGAACGCGTGGCCACGAACCTGGTGAAGATTTACGTGAAGTGAGGAATTTCAAGTAGCTATGCCAGAAACGTTGCTTTGTAGGCCGGATAAGGCGACAGCCGCATCCGGCACACGTCAAATGATCACAAAGTAAAGTTTTTCAGCAGCACCCCGGCGGCTCGCGGGTTGCGGATGTTGTAAGTGGCGTGGGACAGGTCGTGGCCGACACGAAGGGTTACGGCATGGTCCGGCAGGGTCTTGAACATTTCCTCGTCGCTTTCCGCGTCGCCCATGGCCAGGATGAAGTCCCAGTCACGAATGGAGCTGAAATGCATGGCGGCAACGGCCTTACTGATCCCGGCGCTACGCACCTCGACCACCATGGGGCTTTGCAGAATCTGGATGCCCACGTTGGAGGCCAGTCCGCGCAAGGTTTCGGCCAACTCCCGAGCCCGCTGCGTTCCCAGGTTGCGATCCGCTTGTCGATAATGCCAAGCCATGGAAAAGTCTTTGTCCTCGGTGAATGTCCCCGGCACCCGTGAGCTGAAGCGCTCCAGAATCGGGCGGATCTGGTCCTTCCAATCGTTGAGCAGGGGGCGGATCATCCGCCACTGTCCATTCGTTTCCCGGACCCAGACCCCGTGTTCGGCCACCAGGGCCACGGGCAGTTTGCCTAGGCAGCGTTCCAGGTTGTGCTTGTCCCGGCCGCTGAGGATGACCACCTGGGTTTCGGGCAGAGCGGTCAGTGTTTGGAGAGTGGTCCGGACTTCCTCCGAGGGGCAGGCCATGGACGGGGCGTCGTGAAAGGGCACCAGGGTGCCATCGTAGTCTAGCAGCAGCAGGCGGCTCGGGGCGGCCTTGCATCGTCGGACGACCTCTTGGGCCGCGTCGGCGCTGATGAACGTGGACTCCATCCGTAACTGCTCGGCCTTGACGTGCAGCAGGGAGTTCATGAAGTCCTCGGCCCAGTGGTTGACGTCGAAAAGTTTCAGCCGGTTTTTGAGCAGGGTCATGACCCTGCGCTGTTCCTCCTCCGGCGTTTCCAGGGCCGTATGAATGGCTTCGGCGAGGTCCGTCAGGCTGTTGGGGTTGACGATCAGGGTTTCCCCCAGTTCGATGGCCGCGCCCGCGGTCTCGCTGAGTACCAGTACTCCCTGGTCGTCGGTCTTGGCCGCGATATATTCCTTGGCGATCAGGTTCATTCCGTCGCGTAGCGGGGTAACCAGGGCCACGTCGCTGATGTCATAGAGCATAGTCAGCTCGCGCAACGGGTAGGCCGTGTACTGGTAGATGATCGGGGACCAGGACAGCTTGCCGAACCGGCCGTTGATTGCTCCTACGAACTCGTCGATCTGCTTTTTCATCTCCTGGTACTTGCCCACTCCGGTCCGGGATGGGACCACCACCAGCATCAGGACGACCCGCTCATGCCACTCCGGGTAGAGTTCCAGGAATTTCTCGTATCCTTTCAGCCTGTTGGCGATGCCCTTGCTGTAGTCCAGACGGTCGATGGAGAGCATGATCTTGGCCGATCCCAGGGAGGTGCGCAGCTCGCTTTTTTCGTCTTGGGTGCGTTGGTCTTGTGCGGCCTGGGCGTATTTATGATAGTCGATGCCCATGGGAAAGGTGTCCACCTTGACCAGCCGGTCCCCGACCATGATTTTGCCCAAGTGGTGGTCCAGCCCTAGAATGGCCGAGACGCTGTGCAGGAAATGCTGGGAATAGTCGTAGGTGTGAAAGCCGATCAGATCCGAGCCCAAAAGACCCTGCAGTAAGCGGGTGCGCCAGATGCTGGGCAGGAGGCGGAATATCTCATAGGACGGGAAGGGGATGTGCAGGAAGAAGCCGCTGGTCACGTCCGGCCTGCTGGTGCGGATCATCTCCGGCAGGAGCATGATCTGGTAGTCATGCACCCAGACCACGTCGTCCGGTTCCAGGATGGACTCCACGGTCTGGCGGAAAATGTCGTTGACCTGGACGTAGCTGTCCCAGGACGCCTCGTCGAATGCGACATAGGACGGGAAATAGTGGAACAGGGGCCAGAGGGTGGAGTTGCAGAACCCGAGGTAGAAGCTGTCCATCTGGCCCGGGGTCACGTTGACCGGGCAGATTCGGAACTTGCCCATAATCCGGGAGGAGAAGTCGAACCGACTCGGGTCGTCCAAATACATCCCCGGCCAGCCAACCCATAGCGGATCTCCGCTGAACGGCGAATTTTGGTCCAGGGAGTCCAGGTAGGAATTCAACCCCGTGGCCAGTCCGCCCACTGATTCCTTGGCGACGATCCTGCCGTCCTCTTCCACTAGATTGATGGGCAGTCGATTAGAGACGATGACGAGACGCATGGTTGCTCCTTGGAAATGCCGTGATATTGGGACCGGAGCCGGAGGCTCCGCTTGAGTGTTGTCACATAACGTTGACTCAGGAAAGCAGTGGATGTCAAATGTGCAATCCAATCAAGCTGTGGGCCTGATGAGCTTGGTGTAAAAAGTCTATTGCACCAAGCAGCGGTCAGTGGCGAGTTGCTAGAGATTAGTAAAAACAACATGTTGCATGAAGTCCACGAGGAGAGTGATTTGTCTCTAAGGCTTTTTACACGGACCATCCATGATGGGCCTTTTGACGAAGCAGGGAGCGCCGGACGCCTCTTAGGTTTCCGATGAAGGAAGCCATTTTTTGTTCTTTACACCGACAATACCCCAGGCTATGTTCAATATTTTTCTTTGCGCAAGAGTTGCTTCCGACCTGTGTTCATCGTCCGGACCGGGTCATGGAGTTTGTTCATCTTGAATCCCCCGCGAGAGTTTGGCGGGGCTCGTGAGGGCGTGATGGCTCGACATTTTTTGCAAATAACCGATTTGAAACGTTCCGAGTCCTGGAACATGCTGGCCAGGGCCAAGGAGATCAAAGCCTCCAATTGGCGTTCGTCCCTGCTTGATGGCAAGACGCTGATCCTGCTGTTCGAAAAGGCCTCCACCCGGACACGGATTTCCTTTGAAGTGGCCATCCGGGCACTGGGCGGCGACGTGTTGTTCATGACTAATAAGGACTCCCAGCTCGGTCGGAACGAACCTTTGCGGGACACGGCACGGGTTTTCGGCCGCTACGTCCAGGGCGTGGTGGTGCGGACTTTTGCCCAGGAAGTGCTTGAAGAACTGGCCTCGGCGGGCGGGATCCCGGTGATCAACGCTTTGACCGACCTGCATCACCCCTGCCAAGTGATGAGCGACATGCTGACCATTTTCGAACAGACCCCGGACATCCCGAGCCTGAAAATCGCCTGGGTGGGCGACGGGAACAACATGGCCAACTCCTGGCTGCACGCGGCCATGCATTTTTCTTTTGCGCTGCATCTGGCCGTGCCCCCGGGATACGAGCCGGATCCCGAGGTTTTGCAACAAGCCCGCGAGAACGGGGCTAACGTGGTGGTGACCAACGATCCCAAGGAAGCCGTGAACGAAGCCCACTACGTGAACACCGACGTCTGGGCTTCCATGGGCCAAGAGGACGCGGCGGAGGAACGGCGGGAGATTTTCGCGCCCTTTCAGGTCAATTCCCGGCTTCTGGCCCTGGCTCGGCCGGACTGCAAGGTCCTGCACTGCCTCCCGGCCAAACGCGGAGAGGAGATAACCGACCAGGTCATGGAGGGCGAGGCCTCCCTGGTCTGGGATCAGGCCGAGAACCGGCTGCATATGCAGAAGGCTTTGTTGGAATGGGTTTTTAGTGAACAGAGCTAACGAGAACATTACGGACGGGATGGGTGCGAGGCGATGAGTCAAAATATTGAAAAGGTCGTACTGGCCTACTCCGGCGGTCTGGATACGTCGGTGATTTTGAAATGGATCAAGGAAAACTACTCCTGCGAAGTGATCGCTTTTACCGCGGACCTGGGCCAGGGGGAGGATCTCTCCGGCGTGGAACGCCGGGCACTGGAAACCGGCGCGACCAAGGCCTATGTCGAGGATTTGCGCGAAGAGTTCGCCAAGGATTTCATCTTTCCGATGATGCGGGCCAACGCGGTGTACGAGGGCCGGTATTTACTGGGCACCTCCATCGCCCGACCCTTGATCGCCAAGCGAATGGTGGAGATCGCCCGGGCCGAGGGCGCTCAGGCCATTGCCCACGGGGCCACGGGCAAGGGCAACGACCAGGTGCGGTTCGAACTGACCGCCGCGGCACTGGACAAAACCCTGAAGACCATCGCTCCTTGGCGAGAGTGGGATCTGCGTTCGCGTACGGACTGCGTCGAATACGCCCAAAAACACGGCATTCCCGTGACCGTAACCAAAGACAAGCCCTATTCCTGCGACGGAAATCTGCTGCACCTTTCTTTTGAAGGGGGCGAACTGGAAGACCCCTGGGCCGAGCCCGGGCCGCACACGTACATGATGTGCGTCCCGCCGGAACAGGCACCGGACCGGCCGGAGATCGCAACCATCGAATTCGAGGGCGGAGATCCCGTGGCCCTCAACGGCCAGGCCATGAGTCCGGCGACGATCATGGCCGAGCTGAACGCTCTGGGCGGACGGCACGGTATTGGTCGCCTGGATATGGTGGAGAGCCGTTTCGTGGGCATGAAGTCCCGCGGGGTCTACGAAACCCCGGGAGGGACGATTCTTCAAACCGCCCACCGGGATCTGGAAGGCCTGACCTTGGACCGGGAAACCATGCGCCTGCGCGATCAATTGATCCCGCAGTATGCGGCCATGGTCTACAACGGGTTCTGGTTCGCTCCGGAGCGAGAAGCCCTGCAAGCCTTCATCGACAAGACCCAGGAACGGGTGCGGGGCACGGTGCGGCTGAAACTGTACAAGGGATCGGTCTCGGTGCTGGGCCGCAAGTCGGACGTTTCTCTGTATAACCCGGAACTGGCCACTTTTGAGCAAGACATGGTCTACGACCAAGCCGACGCGGCGGGGTTCATCCGGTTGAACGCCCTGCGGCTGCGAGCCTGGAATCAGTAATGTCCGGAAAAGAATCCACCGGCAAACTCTGGGGCGGACGGTTCGAGGCGGCCACGAACCGGCTCGTGGAGCATTACACGGCTTCGGTCGGGGTGGATCGCCGCCTAGCCATGCAGGACATTCGAGGCTCCATGGCCCATGCCCGGATGCTGGGCAGGCAGGGCGTTTTGCGAGCCGAGGACGTGGACGCCATTCTGGAGGGGCTGCGGCGGGTCGAAGCCGAGGTCGCGGATGGAACCTTCGTCTGGAAAGACGAACTGGAAGACGTCCACATGAACATCGAGGCCCGGTTGACCGAGCTGATCGGCGAAGCCGGCAAGCGGTTGCACACCGGACGCAGCCGCAACGACCAGGTGGCCCTGGACTTCCGGTTGCATGTGGACGAGGCCCTGGCGCAGTGGCAGATATACCTGGGCGAATTGATCCACGTACTGGCCAGCCGGGCCGAGGAGCACGTCCGGACCCTGCTGCCCGGCTGCACCCATTTGCAGCCGGCCCAGCCGGTCAGCCTGGCCCAGCACCTACTGGCCTACGCCTGGATGTGTCGCCGGGACTTCGACCGGGTCGCCGACGCCCGCAAGCGGGTCCGGGTCAGCCCGTTGGGAGCCGCGGCCCTGGCCGGAACCACCTATCCCATTGACCCGGAAATGGTCGCCCGGGAAGTGGGGTTTCCCGAAATTTTCGCCAACAGCATGGACGCGGTGGCGGACCGGGACTTTGTCATGGAGCCCGTGTTCTGCGCCTGCTTGATCATGGCTCACCTGTCCCGACTTTGCGAGGAACTGATTCTCTGGGCCAATCCAGCCTTCGGATTCGTGCGGCTGCCCGACGCCTTTGCAACGGGATCGAGCATCATGCCCCAGAAAAAGAACCCGGACGTGGCCGAGTTGATGCGCGGCAAGACCGGGCGGGTCTATGGCGACCTGACGGCCTTGCTGACCCTGGTCAAGGGCCTGCCGCTGACGTACAACCGAGACTTGCAAGAAGATAAAGAGCCGTTTTTTGATGCGGACACGACCGTGTCGTCCTCGTTGCGATTGATGGCCGCGATGATGGCCGAAATGGAGTTCGTCCCCGAACGGATGCTGGCCCTGCTGCGCAAGGGCTTTCTCAATGCCACGGAACTGGCCGATTATCTGGTGGCCAAGGGCTTGGCCTTTCGCGATGCCCACCATGCCGTGGGGCGGGCCGTGGCCTTTGCCGAGGAGCGGAGGCAGGGTTTGGAAGATTTGTCTCTGGAAGCGTTGCGGTCTTTTTCTCCGCTGATCGAGGAAGACGTCTTCGAGGTGCTGGATTATCACCAAGCCGTGGCTCGGCGCTGCGCGCCGGGGGGCACGGGCGAGGGTCCGGTACGCCGACAAATCGCCGATCTCCGAGCGTGGCTGGAGACCGTGCGCCCATCGGCGTGGCCGGTCCGCTGAGATGTTTTGGGTGCGAATGACGCGAAGACTGTGCGAGAGAAGGTGCACGGAGTGGGTGACGAGGAAATGGCGGAAGCGTATAGGAGTCGAACCTACCGACGACCTCTCGACCGTCCACTGGATTTGAAGTCCAGGCGCCACACCGGTGACGAAACGCTTCCCCGACTCATGCCCAAATGCACGCCTGATGCGTACTGGGCTTGTTCTTGCTGCTTGACGAACAGCGGTGACTTGTATCCATTTCGTCCTTGATCCGCAAGAGCGGGATGAGAAATACCCAAGGTAATTCCGTTTCTGATCCTCGGATATCGAGATCGCTATCGATATGCAAATCGGATTTGAAGTTGGATACTATTGTGCATTATCTCGGTTGTTCCGCGATTTTTTTGATATGACGCTCGATTTCGATCCCGATTTCGATTGTGTTGAAGTGACAAACTGATACCGGAGGAGTCTTCATTGAATAATTTTTCCAAGAACCTGCTGCTCTGGGCTACCATTTCCGTGGTCATGGTGGTTCTGTTCAACATGTTCAGCCACCCGCCGGCGCCGGAGCAAAGGCTGAGCTACAGCGAGTTGTTGACCCGTGTGCGCGCCGGTGAAATCACCGAGGTCAAGGTCCAGGGACAGCGAATCCAGGGCGTCCTGCTCAACGAACAGCGCTTTGTCTCGTTCAACCCCAACGATCCGAACCTGGTGCAGACGCTTCTGGACAACAACGTGCGCGTGGTTGCCGAGCCGGAGGACCAATCGCCGTGGTACTTCACGGTGCTGATCTCCTGGTTCCCGATGCTGCTGTTGATCGGCGTCTGGATATTTTTCATGCGCCAGATGCAGTCCGGCGGAGGGCGGGCCATGTCCTTCGGCCGGTCCCGGGCCAAGATGCTCAGCGAGGAGTCCACCAAGGTCACCTTTGAGGACGTGGCCGGAGTGGACGAGGCCAAGGAAGAGCTGATGGAAGTAGTGGATTTTCTACGCGAGCCCAAAAAATTCACCCGCCTGGGCGGGCGGATTCCCAAGGGCGTCCTGCTGGTGGGTTCGCCGGGAACCGGAAAGACCCTTCTGGCCCGTGCCGTGGCCGGAGAGGCCGGAGTGCCGTTTTTCTCCATTTCCGGCTCGGACTTCGTGGAAATGTTCGTGGGCGTGGGCGCGGCCCGGGTCCGGGATCTTTTCACCCAGGGCAAGAAGAACGCGCCCTGCTTGATCTTCATCGACGAGATCGACGCCGTGGGGCGGCAGCGCGGAGCCGGTCTGGGCGGCGGGCACGATGAACGGGAGCAGACCCTGAACCAGATGCTCGTGGAAATGGACGGCTTTGAATCCAACGAGGGCGTGATCCTGATCGCGGCCACCAACCGGCCCGACGTGCTGGACCCGGCCCTGCTGCGCCCAGGTCGTTTCGACCGTCAGGTGGTGGTGCCGGCGCCTGATTTTCGTGGCCGGGTGCGTATTCTTCAGGTCCATGCCAAGCGCACGCCCCTGGCCAAGGGGGTTGATCTGGAGTCCCTGGCCAAGGGCACTCCGGGCATGTCCGGGGCGGACCTGGAAAACCTGGTCAATGAAGCAGCTCTGCATGCGGCCCGACAGGGCAAGGAACAGCTGGACATGCGGGACTTTGAGGAGGCCAAGGACAAGCTGCTCATGGGCAAGGAGCGGCGGAGCATGATTCTCAGCGACGACGAGAAGAAGACCACGGCCTACCACGAGGCCGGACACGCTCTGGTGGCCCGTCTGCTTCCCGGCACGGACCCGATCCACAAGGTGTCCATCATTCCTCGAGGCATGGCCCTGGGCGTAACCATGCAGCTTCCTGACGACGAACGACACAATTACAGCCGGTCCTATCTGGAAAAAACCCTGGCCGTGCTGCTGGCCGGTCGTGTTGCTGAGGAAATCATCTTCGATCAGTTGACCACCGGAGCGGGCAACGACATCGAGCGAGCCACGAAAATGTCCCGGAAGATGGTTTGCCAGTGGGGCATGAGCGACGCTCTGGGGCCGCTTTCCCTGGGAGAAAACAACGACCATGTCTTTTTGGGCCGGGAGATCGGGCACCAAAAGGATTACAGTGAACAGACCGCCCAGATGATCGACTCGGAGATCAAGGCCTTCGTGTCCAGGGCCCACGCCAAGGCCAAGCAGCTTCTGGAAAAGAACATCGATTCTTTGCACGCCATGGCCAACGCGCTCTTGGAGCGAGAGACCATCACTGGTGATGACATCACGCTGTTGATAAAGGGCGAGTCCTTGCCGCCCATGAGCCTGGTGAGCGCGAAGCCGGTCCGCAAGGACGATGGAGCGTCGCCTGAAACGGCATCTGCCACCGAGCATGACTACGAGAAAGCCGCTGAGGAAAAGGGGGCAGAGCGAGAAAAAACCGAATCCGAGAATTTCGCCAAGCCTTCGGATGAGAAGGACGGCGAAGACGACCCGGATGAATTCGCCTTGGAAGAACCGGACAAGCCCAAGCGGTCTTGACTCGGTCTCGACACTTTCAAATGCGGCCCGTTTCTTCCTGGCGAATCAAGGACGGTGGCTGGATTGATCTTTCCAATCCGGTGATCATGGGGGTGGTGAACTGCACGCCGGACTCGTTTTATGACGGAGGGCGGTACGACGAACCGGGTGCCGCCCTCCGTCATGGTCTGTTGTTGGCCTCTCAGGGGGCGATGATTCTGGACGTGGGCGGAGAATCCACGCGCCCCGGCTCTCGTTCCGTGAGCGTTCAGGAGGAGTTGGAGCGGGTGTTGCCCGTAGTTTGCGGACTGTCGGCGGCCCTGCCGCCGACACCTCCGGACGCCGAACTTTCCGAGGCCTCCGCGGCAATTTCCATCGACACGACCAAGTCCGCGGTGGCGGCCCGGTGCCTTCAGGGTGGGGCGTCCATCGTCAACGACGTTTCCGGTTGTCGGTTCGATCCGGAACTTTTGGACGTCTTGGGCCAGTTCAGGCCCGGCTACGTGCTGATGCACGCCCAAGGCAGGCCGGAGAGTATGCAGGAGGATCCTCGGTACAACGACGTCGTGGACACGGTGCGTCGGTTTTTCGAGCAACGGTTGGACGCCTTGGCGCGTTCCGGGCTGCCGGAAGAGCATGTGGTTCTCGATCCCGGCATCGGCTTCGGCAAGCGGCTGGAACACAATTTGGAATTGCTGCGCAACATTGAGGTGTTTCAGGAGTTGGGGCGTCCGATTCTGGTGGGCATTTCCAACAAGTCTCTTTGGAAAGGGCTTATGGAGCTGGAACTGGAAGAGCGGGGGACGGTCTCCCAGGTGGCAGCGGCCTTGCTCGCCGCTAGAGGAGTGCGGATCCATAGGATGCACGACGTGTCGGCCACGGCGCGGACATTGCGGGTCGAACGGGCCCTGCGCCCCGAGGGGGTCCCGGCATGCTAGATGTCCCCATCAGCGTCCGGGATCTGGTGGACATCGGCCTGGTGACCTTCGCCTTCTACCGCCTGATTTTGCTGATCAAGGGAACGCGGGCCGTTTCGGTGATCTACGGGCTGGTTCTGATCCTGGTGATTTTCTACCTGTCTGACGAGTTTGGCTTGTTCACCCTGAACTGGCTGCTGGCCAATTTTCTTGGCTCGCTCTTTCTGGTGATCATCATTTTCTTTCAGCAGGACATCCGCAAGGCCCTTTCCGAACTGGGGGCCGGAAGCTTGTGGCGGCGGCAAAAGGTTTCGGACCGGCTGGTGAATGAAGTCGTCTTCGCGGCCCTGAACATGGCCAAATCGCGCATCGGGGCCCTGGTCGTCTTTGAGCGTGCTATTCCCCTAGGGGACATCATTGCCCGGGGGGTGGAGGTCAAGGCCGATTTGAGCCGGGAGTTGCTGGTGACCATCTTTTATCCGAACACCCCGCTACACGACGGCGCCGTGGTGGTCCGGGACGGCCGGATCGAGGCCGCGGGCTGCATTTTGCCGTTGTCCTCCGGCGTGGACCACTCCGCGAAACTGGGGACCCGGCACCGGGCTGCCATCGGGGTCAGCGAGGAAACCGATGCCCTGGCCTTGGTGGTTTCTGAGGAGCGGGGCATCATCTCCATCGCCCAGGGCGGCCGATTGACCGAAGATCTGAATGAAGCCCAGCTCAAGGACGTGCTCCGCGAGGTTCTGGAGGATTCATGATACTACGCGCCAATTGGCAATATCTGGCCCTGGCCTTCGCCCTGGCCTTGTTTTCCTGGTATCTCGTTTCCGGGCGGGAGAAAGTGGACGCCTGGATTCAAGTACCCGTGGAAATGGTCAACATGCCGCAAGGGTACGTTGTTCGCCAGGGTATGGTGAACCGGATCGAAGTTCGGGTTCGCGGTCCGCGCCCCATGGTCCGGACCATCGACATGCGCAATGCCTATTACCCTTTGGATCTGGCGAATCTTCAAGCCGGCGTGAACTTGTTTGACTTCGAGACCCGCAACCTGAACCTGTCCCGGGCCATCGAAGTGGTGGAAATCGTTCCCTCCCGAGCCGAACTGATCGTGGATCGGCTGATGACCAAAATTGTTCCCGTGGCCAAGAACGTCGTGGTCGAACTGGATGAAGACTTCGAGTTGCGAGGATATGCGCTGAGACCACCGGAAGTGACGCTTCGTGGGCCCCAGGAGATGGTGGAACCCTTGGACGAGGTGGAAACGCAGCCCGTCAAGGTGGAAGGCGACCGCCCCGGGCAAGTGCAAACGACCGTTGGGTTGGTCTTGCCCGCTGAAGTGGAGGCCAACCCAAGCCGGGTGACTGTACAGCTCGATTACGGCGAGAAACGAACCGAGGTGTCCCTGGATCGAGAAGTGCAGGCCGCGCGGCCCTCGGGCATGGCCATGACCCTGGAACCGGCCTCAGTCCGCCTGACGCTCGCCGTTCCGATTTCCCTGGCCCGCGATCCCGGGTTGGAGAACTGGGTGCGGGTGGTGGCCGCTCCGCTGGGAGAGTTGCCCGTAGGGGAGCATGAGGTGGGGTACCGGGTTGAGTTGCCTTCCGGGGTGCTTTTGACGGAGAGTGAGCCGGAACTGGTGCGGGTAACTCTCGAACTGGAAGAAGTCGACCCTGCCGATAAAGTAAACGCCGGCGAATGATTGAACCAATAAAGCCTGACATACGAGCGACATAACGAGGAATCTAATGCGAAAAGGACTTTTTGGAACGGACGGCATGCGCGGTCAGGTGAACATCTTTCCCATGCTTCCGGAAATCGCCCTGCGGCTTGGGCTGGCCGTTGGTCAAATGATGCGCAACGGTTCGCGGCGACACCGGGTGGTGATCGGCAAGGATACGCGCTTGTCGGGGTACGTGTTCGAAACGGCTTTGACTTCCGGATTTTGCGCGGCGGGTATGGATGTCTATCTGGTCGGTCCCATGCCCACCCCGGCTATTTCCTTTCTGACCCGCAACATGCGCGCCGACGTCGGAGTGGTCATTTCCGCCTCGCACAATCCGTTCATGGACAACGGGATCAAGCTGTTCGACAATCTCGGATTCAAGCTGGCCGACGCCATGGAGGACAGGATTTCGGAACTGATCCTTTCTCCGGACACGGACTGGGAGTATCCGCAGCCAGAAAACGTCGGCAAGGCCAGCCGGATTCTGGATAGCCTGGGGCGGTATCTGGTATTTTTGAAGAACACCATCCCTTCGACCATGACTTTTGACGGGGTCAAGGTGGTCTTGGACTGCGCCAACGGCGCGACGTACAAGGTCGCCCCCTTGCTGTTCGAAGAACTGGGGGCCAAGGTGGAGGAAATCGGCACGGAGCCCGACGGGTTGAACATCAACCGCAAATGCGGTTCCCTCTATCCGGAACTCGTGGCGCATCGCGTGCTGGAATCCGGAGCGGACATCGGTCTGGCCCTGGACGGCGACGGAGACCGGCTGATCGTAACTGACGAGCAGGGAACCGTGCTGGACGGCGACCAGATCATGGCCATCTGCGTCCAGGATATGATGCAAAACGGCACGTTACCCGGCAATACCCTGGTGGCTACGGTGATGAGCAACATGTCTCTGGAATTGTTCATGCGGGACCACGGCGGCAGGCTGTTGCGCACCCCGGTGGGCGACCGCTACGTGGTGGAGGCCATGCGCCGGGAAGGGGCGGTGTTCGGCGGCGAGCAGTCCGGCCACTTGATTTTTCTGAACCATTGCACCACTGGGGACGGTATCCTGGCGGCCTTGCAACTGATGCGCATCATGCAGGAAAAGGGCAAGCCGCTGTCCGAACTGGCGGGGCAATTGAAGCCGTTTCCCCAGGTGCTGGTCAATGTTCATGTGGAGCGCAAGATCCCCTTCGAACAATCCCCGGAAGTGGCCAAGGCCGTGGCCATGGCCGAGGAAAAGCTCGGGATCAGGGGGCGCGTGCTGTTGCGCTATTCCGGGACCGAGCCGGTGGCCCGGGTCATGGTGGAAGGCGAAGATTCCGTCCTGGTTCAACGGCTTGCCGATGAACTGGTGGACGTCTTGCAAACGCATTTGCGATAGACTGTTTTTCCGAATGGGTATAGGCTTGAACCGATTGTCGGAGGCAAAGCTTCACGCGGCTTCCAGTCCTGAAGATCCATTTCCAAGGGTGCCAAAAGCTCCTTGAATGCCATCAAATTTAGATTATATCTTGTCTTGTTTTGTCGCATCAATGCCGAGCGTGCCCGCCAGTGTCAGCCCGTGCACTAGTAGCGTGTTCGTCGACATTGATCCAAACGTAAGGAGATTGCTCCGATGCAGATTAGAAAAGTCGTCATTCCCGTGGCTGGTTGGGGTACCAGATCGTTGCCAGCAACCAAGAACATCCCCAAGGAAATGCTTCCGGTGTTCAAGAAGCCGGCCGTGCAGCACATCGTCGAGGAAGCCATGTATTCCGGATTGACGGACGTGGTTTTCGTCAACAATTCCAACAAGAAGATCATCGAAGACCACTTCGACTACAACTGGGCGTTGGAAGATTTATTGCAACGCACCGGGAAGACGGCGCTTTTGGAAGAGGTCCGGGCCGTGGCCGAAATGGTGAACATCATTTCCGTGCGCCAGAAGAAGCAATTGGGGCTGGGGCACGCCGTGCTCTGCGCCAAAGAGGTCATCAAGCAGGAACCCTTCGCCCTGATGCTCGGGGACGACCTGATGTTCGGGATGGAGCCGGGCATCAAGCAGTTGATGGATGTGGCGCTTTCAGAAAACATGTCCGTTGTCGGCGTGATCGAGGTCGGCGCGGACAAGGTCAGCAGCTACGGCATCATCCATGGCGAGGAGTTCGCGCCGGGAATCTACCGGGTTCGCTCCATGGTGGAGAAGCCGGCTCCGGCCCAGGCGCCTTCCCGGATGGCGGTGGTCGGGCGCTACGTGCTCATGCCGGAAATTTTCGACTATCTGGAAGGGGCCGAGCCGGGACATGGCGGGGAAATTCAGATCACGGACGCGCTGCTGAAGCTGGCCCAGAAGAATCGCCTTCTGGCGGTGAAAATGCGTGGGATGCGGTTCGATGTGGGCGATTGGAGCGACTACCTCACGGCCAACATCTATTTTGCTTTGCAGGATGAGTCGTTGCGCGACGAACTGGTGGGCAAGCTGAAAAACCTGCTTCCCTTCAATTGCTGATCGCGGCGGACTCGACTTCCTTCCTCTGATTTTCGAGCCGACTGCACTATGTGGCGTGCGGTCGGCTCGTTGCGTTTTAGCTCGCCGGACAACTCAACGGCAACGGAGCCATATCAAGCTGATGGACAAGTCTTTGAATGTTATTGCGGGGCAAGCGCCATGAGCCACGCTTGGAGCGTCGCCCTGTGCAGCCCGCCCTATCGCGTCTTTACGTATGCGACACCGGACTGCCTGCCTCCCGAGGCCTGGGCGGCCGGGCAGCGCGTGATGGTGCCCGTGGGCAAGAGGACACGGTTGGGGGTGATCATGGAGCCTTCCAGAGACGGAGACGGGGGAGGGCGGGCCTTGAAGCCCATGGTTTGGCCCCTGGACCAGGAACTGCTCCTGACTGAGGCCGTTCTGGACTTGGTCCGGCATCTGGCAAAACGCCAAATGGTCCCGGAGGGCCTCGTTCTTTCCAGCATCCTGCCCAAGGCCTTGCGCTCCGGCCAACCACGGTTCACGCTGGTGGATGGTCCGACGACGCGGCGCTGGACCTTGGAGGAAATGGCCCGGCTTTCCGGCGGGGAGGCGGCGCGGCTCGGACGGGCGTGGATGGAAGGCCGACTGCGTCTGGAGCAAAACCAGCGCAAGGGGGACGATGACGTCCTTTACGCCTTGCTGCGCGATCCTCCCTGGGGACTGCGCCCTAGAGCCAAGCGGCAACAAGCCGTCCTGGATTTTCTGTTCGTCCATGGCAGCGCTTCCTTGCGGGGTATCGCCCATGGCGTGGTCCTTGCTCAAAATCAATCATTTGCCGTGCATCATGGCCTGGAAGGCGATCCGGATGTTGGCCCGGATGGCGCACAAGTCCCGTGTTCAGGGGAAGCGGATCGAAATCGGTCCGGGGGCAACGGCGCGTCAGTGCGTGAGACGAAACAAGGGCTCAAGCAGGTTTTGGGGGACCTGGTTCGCAAGGGGCTGGTTCAGGCCCTGCCGGTGCTTCCGGGCGAATGTGACCAGGAGAGGGGGGCTCAAACCTCCCCTCCGGTCTCTCCTCAAGCCTTCTTTGACACGCTTCCCGTTCAGCACATTGACCCGCCCCACAGCAGCCCCATGGAGGCTCCCTGCCTCGAGGCCCGCACCCTCACCGACGAGCAGGCCGAGGCTCTCGCGGCTTTAGAGGGTGACCTGCGACAGATCCTGGACCTCGAATCGAAAACCATTCCGGACACGCATGATGCCGCCCCGGGGCGGATTCAGGTCCGCCTGGTCCATGGCGTGACCGGCAGCGGCAAGACCTTGCTGTATCTGCGGTTGGCTCGGACCGCCATGGCCCAGGGGAGGAGCGTGCTGCTGCTGGCTCCGGAGGTGGCCTTGTCCGCCCAGCTTTGGAACGAAGTGAATCGGTTTTTTCCCGGAACACCCCGGCACTGGTATCACGGTTCGCTTTCCGCCGGGGTCAGGCTGGGGGTGTTTCGTGCTCTGCGTCACCAGGCCACACCCCAGATCGTGGTGGGCACCCGGTCCGCCTTGTTTTTGCCCTTCGCCAACTTGGGGCTGATCGTCATGGATGAAGAACACGACGCCTCTTACAAGCAGGATGAGGGATTCACGTACCAAGCCAAGGAAGTGGCCTACTTCCGGATCAAGCAGCACGGCGGCTTGCTGCTGCTGGGTTCGGCCACACCGGATATCAAGACCTTTCACGCCGCGGATCAGAGCGAAATCAGTCGCGTCACGCTGCGTCACCGCGTAAGCCACAAGCCGTTGCCCGAAATCCAACTTGTGGACATGCGCCCGGAATCGCGTTCCGCCCCGCTTTCCCAGGTCTGTCGATCCGAGTTGGAGGGCGTGCTCCAGCGCGGAGAGCAGGCAATGTTTTTGCTCAACCGTCGCGGCTTCGCGCCGCTGGTTTCTTGCCTGGACTGCGGCACGGCTCCCAAGTGTCCGCGCTGCGAAGTGGGGCTGACCTATCACAAAGGGTGGGAGCGCCTGTTGTGCCACTATTGTGGCTTTGCCCAGCCATTTCCCTTAGGGTGCGGTCAGTGCGGCGGGACTCGATTTCTGCCCATGGGCGAGGGGACCGAGGGGCTGGAAGAGTACCTGGAGAACCTTGGGGCCTCGGGGCTGGGAATTGTTCGCCTGGACCGGGACAGCACCCGACGCAAGGGCAGCCTGGACCATATCCTCAAGGCCTTTGGACAGGGCCGGGCCCAGGTGATGGTCGGGACCCAGATGCTCAGCAAGGGCCATCATTTCCCAAATGTGACCTTGGTCGTGGCCGTGGACGGGGACGTGGGGCTGAACCTTCCGGACTACCGGGCCGCGGAAAAGACCTTTCAGTTGCTGGTCCAACTGGCAGGTCGGGCCGGACGGGGAGATCGGCCGGGCCGGGTGTTGATTCAGACCCGCAATCCAGACCATCCCTGTTGGGAGCACATTCGGACCGGCGACTATGAGGGGTTTTTCGCTCAGGAACTGGAGCGTCGCCGGAAATTCGCCTACCCGCCTTTCGTGAAGCTGGCAATGATCCGGTTGAGCTATCCCCGTGAATGGGAGGAAGGCGCGGCCCTGGTGGCCACGGCCGGCGACCATCTGCGTCGGGAAGGCGTTCGTCTGGGTCTCCGGGTCCTCGGCCCCGCACCGGCCCCCCTTGGGTTGCTCAACGGCCGCAAACGCTTCCAGTGCCTGCTCAAGGCCATGACCTGGCAAAATCTGCGCGAAGCCTTCACGGCCATGCGCACTGCTCTTCCGGCTTCCTCCCCCCTGCGCGTGGCCTTGGACCTGGATCCGGTGAACATGCTGTGAGTCGCCGCGCTTCCAAACTACTGTGTCGTCCGGAACGGATGGACTTGTTTCCGCGGCTGCTTCGGGCTATCGATTTTGCCGGGAGCACGGTTACTTCCGGCTGGGACATGATTTTTGTTGAAATGAACGTAATTGCTCAATAAGACCGGGCGGCCTTCCACGGAATTTCATGCTGCCTGGATACCGGCCTGCGCCGGTATGACGGAATGGAATGTCACGCTAACGAGTTCTCTCGGTTGTTACCCCGGCGCAAGCCGGGGGCCAGGTGTTATTCCTGGTTCAATTGCCCAGAGTTATTGAGCAGTTACAAATGAGCAAAACAAAATAAAGGGTAGCGGATAATGGGCGACTGGATGACACATCGTCGGCAGGTTTTGGAGAAGGCGCGACGTGTATTGATCAAGGTCGGCAGTGCCGTACTGACCTCTGACCAAGGGCTGGACCTGCGAGTGGTTTCGCGGCTGGCCGATCAAATGTCGTCCCTGCATGATCGGGGACTGGATTTGATCTTGGTTTCCTCCGGGGCCGTGGCCGCTGGTAGGCGGGTGATTTCCCGCTTGTGCCTGGACGGCCATTTGCCCGAGAAACAGGCCGCCGCGGCAATAGGGCAAAGCCGGTTGATGCACGCGTATGATGAGGCCTTCGAACGATTCGGGAAGGTCACAGCCCAAATTTTGCTGACCAAAGACGACTTGCAAAGCCGGACGCGGTTTCTGAACGCTCGACATACGTTTCAGACTCTGTTGGCTTGGCGAGCCATTCCCATAGTGAATGAAAACGACTCCGTAGCCGTTCAAGAACTGAAATTCGGAGACAATGACAGCTTGGCCAGCTTGCTGCTGAACATGGTCGAAGCGGATTTGTTCGTCAATCTGACCTCAGCGCTGGGTGTTTTCGACGACAATCCGGATGTAAACCCCGCAGCACGATGCATTGAATGCATTCCGGACATCCAGGCCCTGGAACCCTCGGCATTGTGCCGTGGGAAGACCGGGGCAGGCTCCGGAGGAATGTACAGCAAGCTTCTGGCTGCCAAACGGGCGGCGCAACTGGGCGTGCCGACCCTGATCGTTTCGGGAAAAGAAAAATTTTCCCTGGAAAAGGTTTTTGATGGTGAAATGCTGGGAACCTGGGTGATGCCCCAGGAGAAAGGCATCTCCCGGCGCAAGTTCTGGATGGCCTACAATCAGGAACCGGATGGAGATGTCTGGGTGGATTTGGGGGCGGCGAACGCCTTGCGGCAAGGAGGTAAAAGTCTCTTGCCCGCCGGAATCAACCATATTGAAGGCAACTTTGGCGCCGGGGCCTTGGTTCGGATCATGGATTCCGAGGGGCAAGCGCTCGGAGTCGGCTTGTCCAACTACAAAGCGGCGGAGTTGAGGCGAATAATGGGGCGGAAAAGTGCTGAAATAGCTGGAGTTTTAGGGCAGTGTCCCTACTCCGAGGCAGTCCACCGCGACAATATGCTCATGAATGTCGCGGGATGAACTTGCCTCTTCGAGACGTGGTTGGCCTGGGTGCTTATGAACGTCTTTATCGCAATACTTTGTATTTTAGCGATAAAAAATTATATTTTTTTTCGTGAAAATTGTTGTTGACAGGTGAGGGGTGGTTCTATAGAACCTGCCTCTTCGCCGTGAGCGACGGCGGCTGAGTTCTTTGACAATGAAATAGCGAGGGGGGAGAGAAAATATGGTTTAAGCCATGTTTTCATTTTGAGTTTTGGTATTTTTAAGTGGAGAGTTTGATCCTGGCTCAGAATGAACGCTGGCGGCGTG